>JAFZZD010000008.1 GCA_017615955.1 Victivallales bacterium | reverse complement strand
GTCCACTTATGGTGGCGCACCGATGCCAAGCGCGGCGAGTGCCTCCAGAAAATCAGAGGGCAATGGTGCGCAGAACTGCATTGACTTGTTGCTGACTGGATGCCTGAAGGCGAGTTTCCATGCGTGCAGCATCTGGCGTGGCGCATGGTATGGCTCCTGTTCTGGCTTCATGCCATACACCACGTCTCCCAATACGGGATTGCCCATGGCGGCGAAATGCACACGGATCTGATGCGTGCGACCAGTATGCAGCCGTATTTTCACCACGGAAGCCCCATGCTTCGAGGCCACCGTGCGGTATTCCGTCCACGCCTCCTTTCCTGTTTGCAAGACGCACATCTTCGACTTGCTGACGGGATCCCTGCCAATTGGCAGGCGAATCTCGCCGCTTAGTTTCTCTGGCCTTCCCGCAACAATTGCCAGATATGTCTTGCGCAGCAAATGCTGTTTGAAGTCCTCCCGCAGCTTGTCGCTGGCCTGGCGGTTCTTCGCCACCACCAGGACGCCTGTGGTATATTTGTCCAGCCTATGCACAATGCCTGGGCGCTCGTCATAGTCCATCATCTCCTGGAAATCCACATCCGGGCAATGGGCCAGAAGCGCATTGACCAGGGTTCCGCTTTTCTCATGGGCATTTGGATGCACCACTAGCCCAGCCGCCTTGTTGATCACCAGAATATGCTGGTCTTCATAGAGGATATCCAGGGGAATATCCTCTGGTGCAATCTTTTCCTGCAAAACTTCTGGTGAATATTCAAGGATGTCACCAGTGCTTGCCTTGCGTGATGGGGAAAAGGCTTCCCCGCATACAGTAATCTCCCCTGCGCGAATCAGGCGCTGTATGGCATTGCGACTGACTTCAGGCACAAGACGGGACAAGACCACATCCAGCCTCAAGCCCTCGCTTGCCTCATCCAGAATCACTTGGACTTTTTCGTTTTCCATAGATAGTCAAGCCCAAGCCAAACAACAATTGTCAGCGGCAAAAGCCAGAGGCAGGTGATCTGCGCCGGGGTCAATCCCCATAGCAACTGCTCCTGGGGATAATCGCCACGCCCGAATTCCAACACAAAGCGCAGTACACTGTATAGAAGCATATATAGCAAAAAACGCCTATTATCGAATATCTTTTTTGTTTCAAGATATAGTATCAATGCACCCAGGCCTATATTCACCAGAAATGCGACGCCCTGAAGCGGGAATGATGGATAAAGGCTATATTCGTATTTGAAGGAAAGCGGTCCTTCGTAATGGAAGCCATAGCAGCATCCGTTAAGCAGGCATCCCATGCGCCCGAAGGCATGTCCTATTGGAAGCGAGGGGGCGATAAAGTCAGTCATGGTGCCCAGATTCCATTTGCGGATGCGAGCCAGAAGCAGTCCTGCCAAAATGGACAAGCCCAGGCCGCCCAAAAATACCAGCCCGCCATTATAGACTCGGAATATCTCCATGAAGTCATTGCAAAACACATCGTTCCAGTAGCGGATCACATAGAGCAGCCTGGCGCCAACAAAGCCAGCCAGCACAATCCAGAAGACCATGTCCGACACATCATTGGATGTAAACGAATACTTCTTTGTGCGCTTGACCAGCACGATGTATGCCGCAACCAGGCCAAGAGCCGCCATCAGGCCATACCAGCGTATGCAAATTGGACCTAGTGTAAAGAAAACTGGATTGATCTGTATCATGGCTGTTCCTCCACTACTTCTTCAACGGGTTCTTCCCTCAAATGGGAACCGGCTTTGAACTGCGTGCTGAATATAAGCAGGCATATTCCGCAAATGCCCATGATCAGCGGTCCATATATGACGCCAACCAGACCAAATGTCTGCAATCCTCCCAGCACGGAGAAAAACAGGACCAGATATGACATTCCCGTATTGCCGCCCTGCTTCATGAGCAGGGGGCGCAGCAGACTGTCGATGTTGGAAGTTATGCCTCCGCAGGTGACAAGGATGAAGATTGCCTTCCATATCTGTCCATTAAGGTACAAATATATTGTCGCCGGCACCCATATCAAACCTGTGCCCACAATTGGGATTATGGAGCACAATCCCAGCATGAAGCCCCAGAACAGGGCAGGTATTCCCACTATGCTGAAGAATAACATGGCCAGGCTCCCCTGCAGGAAGGCCGTGCCGAATATGCTGAATGAAACGGCACGTGATATTTCCTTTATGCGCGTGGTGACTCGGCGCTGCTCCTCGTCCCCCAAAGGAGATATGTTCTTCAAATAGCGCCATATTGTCTTGCCATCATGGAAGAAGTGGAACATGACAAAAAGCATGATGAAGAAATTGAACACGGTAATCCATGTGCGGGAAAGTATCTTCAGGCTCCACTGTCCAATCTGGTTCAAGACCATGCGCAGCAAGCCCACCATCTTTTCGCTGACCCGCCTGGACATCTCTTCGGGCGAAACTTTCTTGACTGCCTCCTTGGCATCCTCGACCTCATCAATATCCTCCTCACGTGGCGGCAATTCCATGACCTGACTTTGCTCTCCACCCTCCACCGCCTCATCCGGCAACTCAATTTTCCCTAGCAGCTCCATGAGCTTGACCACATAGCGGTTCTTGCCGTATTTGACGCGAAGTGTCTCCATTTTCTGCGGGAAATCCTCCCTCACCCATCGTTCTGCGGAAGGAATGGTGCGTCTTCCCTGGCTTGCAACGCTTATGACAAGATACCCCACGGGAACAGTAATGAAGCAAAACACCAGAAGCACCATCAGCAATGATGCAATCCAGCGTGACCGGCTCTCGTATCGACGCGCGGCACTTGGCGGCACACCACGCTTCTTGCGCCCACGCAAGGCCAAAACCAGGGTGATGCGACGTATCCAGCCAAGGAAACGCCTGTAGATGGGACTTAATATCACCGCCAGAAACGCAGCAAGCACTATGGCGTGAAGCACATTGCGCAGAAGATAAATCACAGAGGCCAGCAGAAACACGGTCAACAGCAGGAAACTGACCTTGGATATACAAGAACTCCAACTTGATTTTTCAACATTCATTTCCATTTTTTATTTCCTAATGCCAAGTTCAAGCAACAGCACCGACGATGAGACATGATCCTGCTCTGGCTTGCGCAAGACCAAGGCTATGAAATTGTCAAATTTTGGATGCCAAGCCACCATATAGACATACGCGCCATTGGGCGACATATAATGCTCATGACCCTTCTGGTTGAAATACGTAATGCGCTGCCTGTCCCTTCCGTCCGCCTCCATGATCCACAATTCAGAACGCAGTTCACTTTGCCAGCGTGAACTGTCAACGCCAAAATACGAAGTGTCAAATTCCCTGGTGGAAGACCATGCCAGCTTCTTTGCATTTGGCGAAAAGACGGGGAAGCGATCCAGTGCCGTGGCATCGTTGGTGAGATTTCTGGGTTCGTTTTTGCCTTTGCCAGAAACCTTCTGGGCAAACACGTCCATCCCATACCACTGGCTTTCATCTGCACTGGCGGAATACAGAAGCTGTCCCGCCTTGCAATCTGATGTCTCAACAAAAGCCTTGCGCAATGCGTCAGGGGTTATGTCCCGCACATTCTCCAGCTTTGGGCTGCCATTCTCCATTTTGAAGCTGGCCTGGCTTATCCTGCGCCGTCCCCAAGATGAAGAGGTAAGCCTGTCCTTGCGGCACTCGGTCCAGAACAGCATGTTTGCATCAGGCGCGGCAATTGGCATGGCATAGCCTACAAGCTCCCTTTTTGCCAGCCGCATGTCTGTGAGATTTACAAAGGACTTGCCTGCCTTGTCTCCAAAGTATATGTGGCATCCAAAGCCATACCCAGGTTCGGAGCTGGCCAGTTCATTCATGTCGTGGTTCTGCCCCGAAAACAGGAAGCCCTCGCCATTTGGAAGCCAGCGCGGATTACCATTGTGAAAACGGGTGTCTCCTGGCACACGCATATCCGTCAAATATTTCAGTCTCGATGCCCCTCCCCCCATTGGGAACAACTGCGCAACACGATAATATCCATTGACACCCTTGAAATCCACCAGCAAGGTTTTGCCATCAGGATGCCATGACAAACTACTGACAGACAAAGGCAGATTGCGGTGCTGCCCTGCATCGTCAAGCAGAACTATCACCTTCGCGACATAGACTTTGCTGCATGGGGCAGGCTCAATGAAGCCCTGCCCTGCCAGCAGCAGGGAAAGCATCATCAATAACAGCAATGTTTTGCATTTGGGTAGCATGGCCAACTAATACCTGATATTGTCAAGCCGAAACTCCGGCGGCGGCAATGGCTCATTGGCAAGCCATTTCTGGACCAGTTCCTCCGCCATTGCCGAATCGCCATTTGGCAGCCAGTAAATGTCATGCCCATCCCGTTCCAGTTTGCGAAACCAACCATCCTGCCTCTTGCAGAACTGCCGTATGTGCGCAAGAAGCTGCTCACGCATTTCTGGGAAGGTCAATTTGCCGGCAAGATACCTGGCGGCAAAGCGGTACTCCAGCCCCAGCCATTCCATGCGCTCCAGGCTCAAGCCCTGCTCATTAAGGTGCCTCGCCTCTTCCAGCAGACCAGCTCCAAGACGCGCATCCAGACGCTGCTCGATCCTGGAATGAAGTTCAGCCCGGGTAAAATACGGAGCCATCACCAATGCATCCTTCACAAATGGAACTGGCTCAACGGTGCAGCCGTTCACTGCCAGCTCCAATGCACGGACTATGCGGCGTACCTGTGTCTTGTCCGTCCTCTCATACAAACGGGGCGAGGCCTTTTCCTTGAGCAGCTGGACAAGCTCCTCGCGGCTCTTTCCCTCCATTTCCCGCCTGAAGTCCATGTCTGGTGAACCGCCTTCCTGGTCATATCCCTCCAGCAGCGCCTTTATGTAGAGTGGCGTGCCGCCGCACACGATCGGCAGCATTCCCCTGCCCCAGATATCCTCCAATGCCGCCTTTGCAAAATGCAGATACACGAACAAATTGAAGTCCTGGCTTGGCTCCACCACATCAATGAGATGGTATTTGACCGGTTCCCCGCCAGCTGAATATTCATCCAGGTCCTTGCCGGTGCCAATGTCCAGCCCCTTGAACACCTGCCTGGAATCGGCGCTGACAATCTCCCCGCCGAAACGCCTCGCCAAAGCAACCGCAAGTCGTGTCTTTCCGCTGGCAGTGGGACCTGTCAATACTAGGCAGCGTTCACTTGTCATCGCCCTTCTCTTCCTTCTGGGATTTCTCCTCCATGGGCACCAACTTGACACGGAAGGTCTCAGGCTCCTTCCTGACATGATATACACGCTCTGCAACATTCCTGGGCAAATCCAGCATGACAGGCACCTCGATTTCGCCGCTGTCCTCCGAAACAGAGGACAAATCCAGGAATGGCTTAAGCCTGAGACGCTTGATTTCGCCAATGGTCTCTGCATCAGTCTCGAATGTAAGTTCCACCTCCATCATCTTGTCATTCTCAAGCCTGCTGCGCTGCGGAGTGGAATACAAGATGGAGATGGGCAGCTTCCTGCCCAGGCTGTAGGACTGGATCTCCTTCGCACTCAAGGCATTTGCCACAATGCTTATGGAGGGGACGCGGTTCTCAAACATCTTCACCTTGTCAGGCAATGCCTGCAGCCGGCCATCGAAATGAGTATCCTTCATGACATCGGAAATATCAATCTCCTCCGTGTATAGCTGGTGTATGTTCATCAGCACGGCAGAAGGTCCCTCGATCTGCACATATTCAGGGGACACTTCAAACTGCGGCACCTTGCCATACTGCAACTTGCCTGTGGGCTTTACCTCGACAGGCACCGTCTTGACGCTGACCTTGTCAATGAAGAAGCTGGTATTTATGTCATAGCCCACGCTGGTGGTGAACAACGGCTTCCTTATCTTGAAATTCTTTCCCCTGTTAAGAGTAACGTTCATCCCGCCATCAGGTATGGTTCCCACTCTTTCAGTCACAATGTACTTCACCTCAAAGTCATCTGGAGACAACTTGTTGGAAAGCGTTGAGTTCTTGATCTTCAGCGTTATCTCGAAGTTTTCCTCAGGCAGTATCACCCGCTTGTCATCGCACTCTATCTGCAATGGCACCTTCAACTCAATCACCGGCATGCTTTCCACAAGCTGCTTGTGTATGGCATACCAGGCGAATATGGCCAGGAACAAGGCAATCACCTTGCGCCAGATGTCAGTGAAGAATGTGCGCTTTTTTGTCTTGCTATTTTCCATCGTCGCCCCCCTTCTCCCCTTTTATGAAAATCTTGTGCCCCAGCACAAAGAAGGCCCGCACCCTCTGCCAATAGCCCTTCAGTTTCGCATACAAACCCTCATCCCCCTTCTTGAAATGCTACACAAAGCAATCATGCAGGAACTTCTTCAGTTGAGAACTGGAGACAATTGTGATCAACTGCCCATTAAGCGCAATATGGACCGCCCCCGTCTCCTCTGAAACCACCAGCACCAGCGCATCCGTCTGGCTGGACAAGCCCAAAGCCGCGCGATGACGCAAGCCGAAACTGGCCTGCAACTTGTCCTGTGACACGGGAAAAACGCATCCGGCCGCCTCGATACGCCCTTTCCGAATGATGATGCCGCCATCATGAAGCGGAGAACCCTTGTAGAAAATCGTCTCCAGCAAGCCGTTGTTTCCGATTTCAGCATCCACCTTTTTACCCAAACGGCAGAATGGCTCCAGATCCATGACCTGCTCCATGGCGATGAGTGCGCCAGTCTTCGAGGCCGCCAGGCTCTCCACTACCGTGCTCAAGTCGTCAATAACCTCCTCGGCGTACTGGGTGTCCCCCGCATGTCTGGTGAAGAAGGTGTTCTGCAAATGCCTTGTGAACTTGTCGAATACCCTGCGGATCTCCACAGAGAAAAGAATGACGATTATTATTGGCAGGGATTTGAAAAGTGCGCCAAGCAGCCATTCAAGTTCCTGCAGGCGGAAAAAATCAGCCAGAAGCTGCAATGCCCCCAGAATGAACGCAACAACCACCAGCTGCCACAGGCCTGGCGCTCCCTTCAGCAGGCGTATTGTCCAGTAGATTCCAAAATACAGAATCGCAATCTGCAATATCATCGCCCCTTCCGCGTACAAGATGTCGCTTTGGGTGGCATTTGGTATGTTCAAGAAAAATCCTGTCATTTCATTGTCACTTCCCGCAGTGCCTTGGCCACCGACACTGCATCCTTGTTGGCCGAAACATTATGCACCCTCAATATGTCCGCCCCCAGATATGCGGCAATTGCAGTGCTGGCCACTGTCGCATATTCACGGCAGTCCACCGCCCGCCCCGTCACAAGTCCAAGGCTAGACTTTCTGGAAATGCCAATCAGAATCGGGCGCTCCAGCTTACGCAATTGGCTATAATCCACGCAGCAGCGCAGGTTCTGCTCCAGGTCCTTGCCGAAGCCGATGCCAGGATCCACAGCGAAAAAGCTCCTGTCAAGCCCAGTGTTCTCCATGGCATATTCAAGCCTGCCAGCAAGATACGAGGCAATAGCCTCCATGGGGGCGGCTCCCTGGGGCACGCCACGAGGATGCATCAATATGCAGCCCGCATGGTATTTTCCAATGGCCTCGCACATCGCCAGCCCGCCAATCTCCAGTGCCGACACGTCATTGACAATGTCCGCCCCAGCCGCCAGCGCAGCCTCAGCCACCTCGGCCTTGCTTGTGTCCACGCTGATGATTGGCTCATCACCATACTTGGCGCGAATGCCACTCACCACCGGCACGACACGGGACATTTCCTCATCTGCACCTACTGGAGTGAAACCTGGCCTGGTGGACTCGCCGCCAATGTCCACTATGGACGCCCCTTCCTCCAGAAGACGCCCCGCCTTGGACACGGCATCCTCAACACATGAACATTCCCCGCCGTCCGAAAACGAATCAGGGGTGACATTCAGTATCCCCATGATGATGGTGTTGCCATCAAAGTCCAAAAATCTGTTTCTAAAGCAAAGTCTCATCGTAGCACTCAATACATTTGATTCAATGCCTCTATATAGCTGGTGGGATGCCTCGCTGTGCGGCAGCTGAGCTGCTCTATGGAAGTCACGTGGGGACTGTCCTTCTTGGGCTTGCGGATGTAGCGCTTGATTTCCCAGGGGCCCTTCAAGTCCAGGTAATGGAACTGGCTCTTGTCCGCAAAGTACTTTTCTGCGGCAAGACGCGCACCTTCAGTAAGCATTTCCCTGACACGGGCCGGCGCAATGTGCTCCGCCGACAACTTTGCATCCCAGTATTCCTCGTCCGACACATCGACGGAACCGCTGTCAGGCAGCAAACCACGCTTGCCCCAAACGGTCACCACGCCAGGCGTGAATGCCTCCGCCTCTTCTGCAAACGCCTTCTCGCCAGCCGCAAAGATCGTGGGAATGCCCAGTTCCATTGCACACAGCGCCAGCTGACCATATTCGCCAATGGACACACCATTCACCAGCATGTCATAAACGCATGGCATTCCTGTGTGAGTGAGGTGCGAATATGGTGTATTGGACTTTGCGTGCTGCCCAACTACCGCCATTGCATCGTAGCCATCGTCCAGCCCGCAGGGGAATATTGGCATCAGGTGTCCCTTGATGTAGTTCACCCTGTCATCCAGCAATTCCTGGTTTATGGCGCCGTGCCCATGCCCGTCCAGAACGCTTATTTCCGTCACGCCGCCCTGGAAGAAGCCCTCCACTGCGGCATTGATTTCCTTGGTCAGAAGACGCCGCCCCATCTCATAGTATCTGCTGTCTGGACGGATGTAGTCCTTGAAATTCGTGACACCAGAAACTCCTTCCATATCTGTGCAAAGAAACAGCTTCATCGCAAAGCTCCCCATATCCTTTCGTTCTCAATGCCCTTCAGGTAAAAAAAGAGCACTCACCAGGTAATTACAGATTTGTTTGAAAGGTAACGCGATTTTTCCACTTTTCAATCATTTCTGCGAGATTTTCTGGAGTTTTTGCAGTTGAAATATGTACCCTTTGTGTTTCCATTCGCCGCTGGCGGCCTCTGGAAACCAAATCGTGCAATCTCAAGCAGCAATGTCGATGCTGGTTGCGTGTTCCCGCCAACGCAACCTGAATCGACGTCATCGGCCTCTGGAAACACATACTTGCATTGCCTCATAGTCAATAAAACAGACAGGCATTCCTAGTCAATCTCAATCACTGTGGTAAATTAACGCAAATCCACAAAACGCGGCTGGAGGCTGAAATGAAAATCAAGGTCCCATACTACAAGTCATATCTGGAAGTAGAAATCGAGGGCAAATATCTCAATGGCGTCTTTGCGCCAAAACTGCCCCCGCCACAGGACCAGCAGGCCTGTGTGGCAGACGCACTGGACAATCCCATCGCCAGCCCCCGCCTTGAAGAGCTCGCCGTTGGCAAAAACAACGTCGTCATCATCACCAGCGACCACACGCGGCCAGTGCCCAGCAAAATCATAATGCCGCAGCTGCTCTCCAGAATACGCAAAGGCAATCCAAATGCAAACATCACCATTCTCGTGGCAACTGGCTTCCATAGGCTGACATCACGGGAGGAACTGGTGGCAAAAATGGGGGAGGACATAGTAGCCAATGAGAGGATCGTCATACATGATTCAAGGGATGACGCAAGCCTTGTCCATGCTGGCACACTGCCATCCGGCGGCGAGCTTATCATAAACAAACTGGCAATGGAGGCCGACCTGCTGCTGGCGGAAGGCTTCATCGAACCCCACTTCTTCGCCGGCTTCTCCGGCGGAAGGAAAAGCATCCTGCCTGGCATCGTGTCAAGAAAGACCGTGTTCGCAAACCATTGTTCAGAATTCATCGCCAGCCCCTACGCCCGCACTGGCAACTTGAAGGACAACCCAATCCACCAGGACATGCTGTTCGCCGCAAAGACCGCAAAACTCGCCTTTATAGTGAATGTGGTGCTGGACGCGGAAAAACGCATAATCCACGCAGTCGCGGGACACTACCAGAAGGCGCATGAGGAAGGCTGCGCCTGGCTGGGAAACTTCAGCAGGATTTCCGTACCTGAATCAGACATCGTAATCACCTCGAATGGCGGCTATCCGCTTGACCAGAACATATACCAGTCCGTAAAGGGCATGACCGCAGCCGAAACAGTCTGCCGCAAAGGCGGCTTCATCATAATCGCCGCCTCATGCGCGGACGGGCACGGCGGCCAGTCATTCTTCCAAAACCTGTCATCCGGCGAAAGCCCAGCTGAACTGACCAGGCGAATACTCGCCGTGCCAAGAGACAAAACCGAACCCGATCAATGGGAATACCAGATCATGGCCCGCGTCCTGCAAAAATGCCAGGTCATCCTTGTCTCGACGCACTGCCCACACGATATCATCAGCGCAATGCACATCATTCCTGCTTCGTCACTTCAGGAGGCACTGAATATCGCACGCAAGCAACTGGGGCAAAACGCCAGAATCTCAATTATTCCTGACGGCGTGTCCAGCATCCCACAGGCAATAAGGCAATAGTGGACTGTGAACTGTGGACTGTGGACTGTCCTGTGCGCGGGCGTTTTCGCCCGCGTTTAAAAGCCACCGCCCTATCAGCGGCTTTCGCCGCTGACACCCGACAAACCACTGTCCACTGTCCACTGTCC
>JAFZZD010000858.1 GCA_017615955.1 Victivallales bacterium | reverse complement strand
ACTATGTCCAAAACAATAAAAAACTCTGCGCCTCTGCGTCTCTGCGTTAAAAAAACTCTGCGTCTCTGCGTCTCTGCGCCTCTGCGCCTCTGCGTTAAAGAGAGCGTCTCTGCGTTAGATTTCCGTGGCGATTGGGGCGTGGGCGTAGTCCTGATAGCGTTCAGGCATACGTGTCGCGGCAAGTGCTGTGTCATGTACGAGGACACGGTATTTCCACTGTTTTGACGCACCAGCCTGTATCACGAAGCTGGCATTCTTTGCAGGATTGCCAGTGAAATACTGCTGTCCGTATGGGTTGGCAGCCATCAGGCCATAGTCCCTTACATGCCAGCTTGTTGGGAAACTGTCATTGACAGGATTGTCCATAATGCAGATGCCGGCCTTGCCTTTTTCCACAGCGCCATAGTAGTCGCACCAGCAGGCGCGCTTGCCCCAGGATTCAGCCTCTCCCACAGAACCGTCGGCAAGTGTAATGACGCCGCCATTGACCCCATCCATTGAGGATGCCACGCGAACAGCGCAGATGCCGCCTTCCTTCGTGTCGCCGAAATACACATCGCCTTCCGTAGCGGTGATTTTCACATCGAAGTCAATGGAGCGCACATCGGCAGCTGCGCAGAAGCTGCATTCCCTGACTTCGGACAGCAATTTCTTTTCCTTGCCGTCCACCCAGTCGATGGTCAGCCTGAAACGTGCGCGAATAGGACCAGCCTCCAGCATATCCACCTTCTGCACTCTCATGAAGCCGTGCTTGTCCAATTCAGCCCACAAGTCGCAGCCATTCACCTCGCCCCATCCAGTCCAGAGACTCTTCTGGTGCACATGGTCGTCAGTTTCGCCTGGCACATTTTTCACCATTGGGAATGCCCTGGTGACAGATGCTTTCGCAGGTGTATAGACGGGCCATATAAATGGCTTCGCCCATTGCTTTCCGCAATGCAGAGTAGCAAAGAGTTCCTTGCCGGCAAATATGTCAAAGGACTTGGCCTCCTTGCCCTTTGCCACGCTGATTTCATCGCATTTCACAGCGCCAGGCTTGACTTCGTATGTTGCTTCCTTCCCTGCATCCAGTTTTGGAAGGTAGAACAGCAATGCCTTTCCGCCATCGATAACCTGGCAAGGCAGCTTCTCGCCTTTCGCGTTTTCCAGATGAACAGCCTTCTTTGCGGGAAGAGCCTTTGCAAGGGCTGCTGTCACAAGGCAGGACTTGCGGTTGTGATTGCCCGCCTTAACCAAAATCTTCGTCATTCTCGTCTCCAGAGTTATTAATTATATTCCAAAATCATTTGGAAATCAAGCGTCCTGAATGCACGGCTCATGGCCGTGCACATTAGCATATCCTAGTGATGCGAGAAGACACGTTCCGGTGCATGGAACAAAGCCACGCCCAGTTCATTGGCACGTGCAATGACCTCAGCATCCTTCAGCGAGCCAGAAGGCGCGATGATTGCGGAGACACCAGCCTTCGCGGCAACTTCCACGCCATCGGGGAATGGGAAGAAGCCATCGCTGGCCATGACCGCGCCCTTCAGTTCTTCCTTGCCCTGGTACTTCTGGCCGAACTTCTCGATTGCCTGCTCCACTGCGCCCACGCGGTCCTGCTCGCCAGTGCCAACGCAGAGGGTGCCGCCGTTCTTCACCAGCACAACGCCATTCGAGCGCACGCTGATGTTGATGTACCATGCGGTAAGCAAATCAGCCTTCTGCGTGTCAGTTGCCGGGACTGTGCTTGTCACAGCGCCCAGTGTCTTGCTTTCTGCGCTTGCAGGCTTCAGGTCGGCCACAGAGTGCAGGTTTGTGAGCAGGGGTTCGGAAACCACCAGAGAGCCATCAGCCAGCACCTTGATGGTGCGTGCGCTGCTGGTGTCGTCACCAACGTACTTGGGCAGTTTTGAGATGTCGCCGCACTGGAGAATGCGGACATGCTTGTTCAACTTCGCCTCTGGATCCGAGAAGATGGCGACAGCCTCTTCCTCAAAGTCAGGTGCCACAACGCATTCCACGAATGTCTTCATGATTTCACGGGCAGTTTCCGCATCAACCTTCACATTGAAGGCGATAACACTGCCGAAGGCCGCCCGGGGGTCGCAGTCCCTGGCCTTGATGTAAACGTCAACCAACTTGTCGCCAGGGCAGGCCGCAGCGGCGCCGCAGGGATTCACGTGCTTCATGCAAGCGCAGGCTGGAATGTCAAAGAACTTGACAATGTTAAGGGAGTAGCTTATGTCCTCCAGATTCGTCTGTGACAAGCCGCTCTTTCCATTTTTCAGGACCTTCATGCCGCCGATAACGCCGGCGTCCTCGCCTGCGGGACGGTAGAATGCAGCCGTCTGATGTGGGTTCGTGCCATAGCGGAGGTCATCCACCTTCACATAGCTTCTGCCAAGAATTGTGACTTCGTCATCAAATGAACCCACGTTCTTGGAAAGATAGGTGTTCCTGTTCAATTTGTTCTCTGACATTTGCTTGTCTCCTTGCTTTTGTTGTTGTATTGGTAAAAATCGTCAGACTGTTGCGTTCACCTGCATATCGTAGAGTGAGCGGTATCTGCCATTCAATGCATACAATTCATCATGTGTGCCCTGCTCCACAATGTGCCCCTGCTCCAGCACCACGATCTTATCCGCATTCACCACGGTGCTCAACCTGTGGGCGATGGCAAGCACCGTCCGTTCTTTCATCAGCTGGATTATGGCCTCCTGCACGGCCTGCTCAGTTTCAGTGTCAAGCGCACTGGTCGCCTCGTCCAGAATCAGGATTGGTGGATTCCGCAAAATTGCCCTGGCAATTGCCAGCCTCTGGCGCTGCCCGCCTGAAAGCTGGCAGCCCCTTTCGCCCACATTCCTGCCGAAGCCTTCAGGCGAGGCCTCTATGAATTCCATTGCATTTGCCCGCTTTGCCGCATCTGCCACTTCCTCGTCCGAAGCGCCTGGCCTTCCATATTTTATGTTGTTGGAAATGGTGTCGTTAAAGAGGAAGTTCTCCTGCGCGACTATGCCGATGATGCGCCTCAAATTGGCGTTGGAAATATCCTTCACATTCACGCCGTCCAGCTTGACGCTGCCTTCCTGCGGATCATAGAACCTGGCCAGCAAATTGGCGATCGTGGATTTGCCAGAACCAGTGGAGCCAACTATGGCGACAAACTGCCCCTT
>JAFZZD010000857.1 GCA_017615955.1 Victivallales bacterium | reverse complement strand
TGCCGCGCGAACTACATCAATACAGCGTGCCTGGCGCGTCGGGAGCGTCCTCCACAAATGTCTTGTGCAGGACCTGTTGGGCTATCTCAAAGTTCTTGCGCTCTACCACGAACTGCATGTTCACCTGGCGGGTGGATTGTGACAGTGCCAAAACATTGATCTTTGCCAGGCGCAGCGCATCTGCCGCCTTGGAAAGGAAACCAGGAATGGACATGTTGCTGCCGATCACGGACACCAGCGCCACTGGGAAACGGCGGACGGAAGCGCTTGGCAGGCGCTTTCTGATTAATTCCACGCACTCGTCCAGGCGGCGGTTTTTCTGGGGTATGAAATGTGTAATGGTATTGGCGTTCGTGTTCTTTGCCACGTAGCTGATGCCAGTATCCACCATGCTCTGCATCAGATGGTAGTCGTATCCAACGCAGCTGACCATTTCTGGATCCATGACTTCGATTGCCTCGATGTCGTTTCGCCCGCAAATCATCTCCACCCTTGGCACTGGCGAGACATAGTCGTTGCTGATAAGCGTGCCAGGATGTTCAGGGTCGAATGCGTTCTTCACGCGAATTGGAATGCCGCGGTGCTCCATTTCCTTGGAGGCCTTGGAATGAATCGCCTCCATGTCCAGATCTGACAACTGGTCTGCGATATCGAAGTTAGTATGGCCGATGACACGTACCTTGTCCACACCGATAAGTGCGGGATCGCCAGTGCAAAGATGGTATTCCTTGTGGATGATGCCTTCCCTGGCGCCAGTGATGACAGCCACCTTGCTGAATGTGATTTCACTGTAGCCCCGGTCGAAACGGGACATGATGCCCTCGTCAAACTTGACATAGCCTGTGACAATAGGCATGCACTTGGAGAAGTCCATTCCCTGGAACGCATTGCGCACCACCTCGTCGAAAGGCAGCAGTTCGCTCTGCTTCCAGCCAGTCATATCAACCAGCACGGCGTTGATGCCGTTCTTCTTGAGGATTTCCGTCGAATTGAATGCGCTGTGGGCCTCGCCTATTGCGCTGAGCAGTTCCCTGGTGGCATGGAGGAAAGGCTTCGTCTGGAACAAGCCGAAGCCACGCACCTGGATGAGATGCTGGAGGTATTCGCGAATGCCGTTGATGCGGTCGTCCACGAAGGCATCGGCCACCTGCTGGTTCAAGCCCAGGCTGGTGAAGGAGCGGTTGAGTTCCTTCATCTTGGCACGCACCTGCTCCAGCGATTCGGCCCAGCCGCTATCCCCAAGAGCGAATTTTCCATATACGCCAGGTGCGCCGTTTTTCTTGTTCTCAAGCAGCATGTTGGTTATGCCACCGTATGCAGACACTATGAAAATGCGGTTATACATTTCCTCGGGTTTGCGATGCCCGATAATCACGTTATGCAGCACCTCGCCAAAACGGGTCATCGATGTGCCGCCAATCTTTTCAACCGTATGCTTGCTTGACATTTTTCCAATTCTCTACAAGGTTACACAAATACCACAGGAACAAAAGGGACAACTGCGATGTTGTCCCTTTTGTCTTTTGTCACTTCACGTTTTCGCGAACCCACTTGCGGGCGAATTCAAGAATCTCCAGGTTCATGGGGATGAGCTTCGGCTTCTTCTTGAAGCTGGCGCTCAATGCGGTGCGGAATGCCTCCTCAGAGAGGCGTGTAATGCCCAGTTCCAGCATGACGCCGAACATGATGGTGTTGGCCGCCTTGGCGGAACCCGCCTGGACTGCCAGTTCCTGTGCGGGCACTGAAACGCCGCGCACGCCTTCTGGCATCTCCACCTCGCCCATGATGGCATCGTACATGATGGTGCCGCCCTTCTTCACATCGTTCTTGAATTTCTCAAACGATGGACGGTTCATGGCGACCAGCAGGTCAGGATTGTAAACCACAGGAGAGCCGATGCGCTCGCCAGAGATAATGACCGAGCAGTTGGAAGTGCCGCCACGCTGCTCCGGGCCGTAGGAAGGATACCAGGACACGTTCTTGCCGTCCGCATTCGCGGCCTGCGTCAGCATGGTGCCAAGGCTCAGGACGCCCTGCCCTCCAAAGCCTGAAATTTTGACCTGCGCGGAGCCGAAGGAGGCATCGTGCTTTTCCTCGTCGGATGCATCGGCATCCACCTCGAACACTGCATCCAGTGCCTCCTTTGTGAAGTCGCTCTTGGCCCTCTCCACAGGTGCAGCCTCCTGGCTGTTGTCCCGGAAATTCTTCACTGGGAATTCCTTTGCCATTTCCTCGTTGATGAAGTCGTTGTTGAGAACCGAGTTCTTGCCCAAGTTCGTGGGGCATGGTGACAGGACTTCCACAAAGGCATAGCCCTTGCCATCCCTCTGGATTTCCAATGCCTTGCGAACTGCCTTGCGGGCATTGATGATGTTCTTCGTGTCGGACAGTGCGACGCGCTCGATGAAGACTGGTGCCTTCAGGTTGTTGATGAGTTCGCACATGTGCAGCGGGTAGCCCTGTGTCATGGGGTCGCGTCCATCAGGGCACGTGACTGTCTTTTCGCCCACCAGCGTGGTCGGCGCCATCTGGCCGCCAGTCATGCCATAGACTGTGTTGTTTATGAAGAACACGGCGATCTTCTCGCCACGGTTCGCGGCCTGCAATGTCTCGTTAAGGCCGATGGAGGCCAGGTCGCCGTCGCCCTGGTAGGAGATGACGATGCTGTCCGTCGCCCTGGAGACGCCTGTGGCCACTGCGGGTGCGCGGCCATGGGCGACCTGGATGTTGCCGCAGTCGAAGTAGTAGTATGCGAACACGGAGCAGCCCACGGGGCTGATCATGACGGTCCTGTCCTGGATGCCCAGGTCGGCCATTGCCTCTCCAATCAGTTTATGGAGTATGCCATGCCCGCAGCCAGGGCAATAGTGCGTTGCTGACGGGGCTGGATTGTTTATACCCTTGCGGGGGAATTCATCGTAGATTCCCTTTGTGCAGATTATGCGCTCTGACATATTTTATCCTACCTCCGTTTATTTAGCCATTTTCTTGATTGCGGTCATTACCTGGTCAAGCGTGATGAGGTTGCCGCCCAGGCGGTTCACCAGCTCCACTGGACGCTTGCAGGAAATGGCGAGCCTAATATCGTCCGCCATCTGGCCATTGCTCATTTCGACGCTGATGAATGACGCGCCCTTCTCCGCCAGGGCGTTGATCTGCTGCTTCGGGAACGGAGACAGCGTAATCGGGCGGAAAAGGCCGACTTTGATGCCTTCCTTGCGCGCCTCGTCCACGGCACTCTTCGCGATACGTGAGCTGATGCCGTACGCCACCAGCACAATGTCCGCATCCTCTGTATTCAGCTGTTCGCAGCGTGATTCCTCCGCAGCGATCTTGGCGTATTTCTCCTGGAGCTTGTTGTTGAAGGCCTCCAATTGCTGGAAGTCCAGGAAAATGCTGGTCACCAGGTTCTTCCTGGTCTCGGCTGTGCCCGCCACTGCCCAGGACTTGTCGATTTCGGGAACGACCGCCTTCTTGGGGAAGCGGAATGGCTCGATCATCTGGCCCAGAACGCCATCTGCCAGCACGTATGTGGGGGTGCGCCACTTGAACGCCAGGTCAAATGCCAGCATTGTCATGTCGCACATTTCCTGCACGCTGTTGGGGGCGAGGACTATGGGCTTGTAGTTGCCGTGGCCGCCGCCCTTGACGACCTGGTTGTAGTCGCCCTGCTCCGGGCCGATGTTGCCCAGTCCAGGTCCTGCCCGCATCACATCAACGATGACCGCTGGCAGTTCAGCCCCAGCCATGTAGGAAATGCCTTCCTGCATCAGGCTTATTCCAGGACCTGACGATGCAGTGAACACCCTGTGTCCAGTGGAAGCTGCGCCGTAGCACATGTTGATGGAGGCCTCCTCGGATTCCGCCTGGACAAACTTGCGCCCCAGTTTCGGATAGTATTTCGACGCCTCGTGAAGCACTTCGCTGGCAGGCGTGATCGGATAGCCAAAATAGCAGTCGGAGCCGGCGTAGAGTGCGCCGATGACAACCGCTGTATTTCCTTTTAACAGTTTTGTCGCCATTTTCTCGTTCCTCTGGTTTTACTTTGCTGGAATGTGTATCTTGAGCGCGTGTGGCTCCGGGCAGGTATAGAAGCAAGTTCCGCAACCTACGCAGCCAGTGCCGCTGTAAACCACGGCATAGTAGCCGCGGCTGTTGATCTCGCTTCCAATCGACAGGACCTTCCTGGGGCATGCCGCAACGCAGCGCCCGCAGGACTTGCACTCCAGGCTGTTGATCTCAGGATAGGGCTTTGTTTTGTCAATCTCCATAAAACATCTCCTATGTTAGGCAGGCGGTTTACCCGCCCTGTTTCAACTGAAATATAAGAGCGTTAATATATACGAATTGCCATTTTAGCAAGTCATAAGGCGGCAAAATGGGGTGCGGAGACAAATGGAACTAATGGGACTTATGGGACAAATGGGACTTATGGGACTTATGGGACTTATGGGACTTATGGGACTTATGGGACTTATATGATG
>JAFZZD010000856.1 GCA_017615955.1 Victivallales bacterium | reverse complement strand
GGCATACAGGATTTTCAGGTAGCCTGGGGCGCGGGTCAGCGTAGGCACGCCATTGTCGGGCTTGTAGTATCTTTGCTGCCTAAGCTTTGCCTCTCCGCCTATGATTGAATAAACTGAATAGCAGTAAAGCCTAGGGCGCACCTGCACCAGCACATGGATTGCGCTTGCCTCGTCCGCATCAAGCTGGGGCATGCTGCCAGTTATGCATGGACCAATGCGGAATGTGCCGAAAACGGTCTTTTCATCCTCGATGCGCAGGCAATATACATCTTCGTGCCCGTCATTGAATCTCATAAGCGAGGCATTGATGCTCTTGATCATGTCATTGTCGCTTTCGGTAGGAAGGCCAATGACCTTGCTTTTTATGAGAATGCCTTCCCTGACCTCAAACGAGACGTCATTGGAGACAAATGCCTTGGACATGCGCTTGTGGTCCACATACGCGGTCACCTTGTAGAAGTCATCCTTCTGAAGATTGTAGAACTGGTTAATTGTAATTGTAAGTTCCTTTGTTTCGCCTGGCGCGAAAACCATGCCCTCCAGTGGATTTAGTGCGCCCGCCATTGGAGCCACGGTACCACCATCATGCCTCTTGACCATGAAGGCGAGCCGTCCCTGTATCTCGCCCACTCCTTCGCCCTTGCCGAAAATCAGAGTATTTCCGCTGTAATTGCGCAGGAGCAACTTTAGTTCTATAGGCTCATAGCGGAGATAGCGCTCCTTTTCCGCCTTCAGGTTCATTCCGATCTGGGCAAAACAGCAAAGCGAGAAAAGCAACGCCACAAAAAGAATATGACCAGTCCTGTTCATGTTACACTCCATCATTTTAAATGGGAAATTATAGCGGAAGCCGCCAGTGCACGCGCCTCCTCGAAGGAGCAGTCCCTGCCCAATGGGCATTTACGTTTGAAGCAAGGCGCTTTCTCGCAGTTTGAACGCAGCACCGTATGAAAGCCAGGTGCTCCATACGGCCCGGTCAGCACAGGGTCAGTGGAGCCAAACAGCGCCACGCATGGCGTTCCGCAAACCGCAGCCAAATGCATTGGCCCGCTATCCACAGTAAAGAGCACATCCGCCTCCGCAAGCGCGACAGCCAACTCGTTGAAACTCGTCTTGCCGGCAAGATTCACCACATTCTGCATTGCGGCCAATTCCGCAAGCTTTTCCCCTTGCGCCTCGTCATCCTTCGAGCCAATGAGCAGGAAACGGGTTTCCTTCCTCTGCCCGGCCACGTCACGCAGCACATCGGCAAAGAACGACAATGGCCAGTTCTTGCTTTCCCAGCGTGAAGAGAAACACACCGCCACCACTTTGCCGCAACGAGGCCTGCATTTTATGGACACAGGGACATCGCCAATGCCGATGTCCTCCCCAATGCCCAACGCCTCTCTTGTCAGCTGAACATTCTTGTCAACCGCATGGGTATGCAAATCCGCGACATGCACTTTCCTGTTGTAGAAAAAAGGGGAGCCTTCCCTGGAATGAGCAAATCCCACCCGCAACTTGGCACGGCTGAAATATGCGATTAGCCCGCTTTTCAGCAAGCCCTGGTAGTCCAGTGCCACATCGTATTCCTCGCTGCGGAGTTCCTTGAGAAACGCCCTGATGCAAGAGACATTCCACATTTTAGTGCGTGGAAACGGGACTATCCTGTCAACACCAGGGCACAATTCCACCACGCCACGCAGGTTTTCATTCACAACCCAGCTTATGCGCAAATCATTTCCGAATGCCTTGCGCATGAGCGCAACACAGGGAAAAGTGTGAATAACATCCCCTATGCTGCTGGGCTTGACTATGAGAATCCGCCTCATCAAAAATGACTATCTCCCATATTCCAGACGCTCGGCCAGGCGTTCAGGCAAGCCAGCGGCACGTATCTTCTGCTGCGTGGTGGCAATGTCATAGTTGAAACGATAAAGCTGTACCACCGCGTCTTCGGGAGTGTATATGGCAAAGCCGCCTCTGGGATCCCCGTCCCTGGGCTGGCCAATGCTGCCCACATTGAAAAGATATTTCATGTTGGGCTTTATGGCGACGGGTTCGTTTTCAGGATAGAAGAAGCCCTCCACATTGCTGTCCTCCATTACGAAGAACATGGGAATATGGGTATGCCCGCAGAAGCAAAGCGCGTTGGGCGTCTGGTACTGCATGGAATTCGCGGCGGCAAGACGATTCATGATATAGCCCCATGCCTGCGGCGTATCCAATGTGCCGTGGACTATCCTGAATGGCGGCATTCCCGTGCCCATGCGCCTGACAGTGGTCTCGTATTTCAGCTGGGACAGCCATTTGCGTTCATCGTCATTCAGCTGATTGCGGGTCCATTTCACAGCAGAGGCGGCCTGTGGATTGAAGCCTATAAGTTCCTGTTCCGTGCCAATGTACTCGTCATGGTTGCCCCTGACCACGGCTATGGGCTGCAAGTCGTGCAGCATGTCCAGGCATTCTTTGGGATTGGCATTGTACCCTACAATGTCCCCTATGCAGACATAGTGGGTGACACCCTCGCTCTTCATTATATCCAGAGCAACCGTGAAGGCCTCCAGATTCGCATGCACATCTCCAAAAATCGCTATTCTGTCCTTAGCCATTTTCAACCACAAAACTTCAATTGTTCAAACTATGTATCGGAGCGGGGATATGCCCTCCGAAATTGATGAAACGAGCGGACTTGCCCATGTTGGGCACTTCCATTATTGTGCCGGAGCCAAACAAGCCCCCGAAGCACACCTTGTCCCCCGCCTTCTTGCCTGGCACGGGTATGAATCTCACCGCAGTGGTCTTCTTGTTGATCATACCAATTGCCATCTCGTCGGCGATCATGGCGGATATGGTCTCCGCCGGAGTGTCGCCAGGTATTGCGATCATGTCAAGCCCGACAGAGCAGACGCAGGTCATCGCCTCCAGCTTCTCCAGGCGCAGTTCGCCACGTGTGGCGGCTGCCGCCAACGCTGAATCCTCGCAAACAGGTATGAATGCGCCAGACAAACCGCCCACGGACTGGGACGCGAATGCCCCGCCCTTCTTCACTGCGTCATTCAACATGGCGATGCAGGCAGTGGAGCCTGGTGCGCCAATGGCGTCCATTCCCAGGATTTCCAGTATCTCGCCAATGCTGTCCCCCACGGTCGGCGTGGGTGCCAGGGACAAATCCACGATGCCGAAGCGTGTATCCAGGCGTTTTGCCACTTCCCTGCCAATGAGTTCGCCGCAGCGGGTCACGCGGCAGGCAGTCTGCTTTATGACCTCGGCCAAATCGTCCAGCCCCAGATTGTCAGCGCCGTTTTCCTCGATTTTGCGTTCCAATGCGCGTTTCACCACGCCTGGGCCTGAAACGCCCACATTAATCACTGTCTCTGGTTCGCCATGGCCATGATATGCGCCTGCCATGAAGGGATTGTCCTCAGGCTGGTTTGTGAAAATAACCAGTTTCGCGCAATCGAAGCCATCCTTGTCCTTGCTGCGCCTGGACATGTCAAGAAGTATATGCCCAAGACGCCCGACAGCCTCCATGTTGATGCCCGCGCGGCTGGTGCCCACATTGATGGAACTGCATACCTTGCTTGTGCAGTTCATTGCCTCGGGCAGAGAATCCATCAGCATTTCATCCGCCTGGCTCGCGCCCTTCTGAACCTGTGCGCTATAGCCGCCGATAAAATCCACGCCAATAGAGCGTGCCGCCTGGTCCAACGCCTTGGCCAATGCTATGTAGCCAGACATTGAATGCCCCGCAGCCACATCCGCCGCAGGGCTTACGGCAATGCGCTTGTTAACAATGGGAATGCCATACTTGGTGACCATGGCGTCGCACACGTCCACCAGCTGGCCTGCCTTGCGCTCAATCTTGTCCACCACCTTTGCGCACATCATGTCCGCATCGGTATCCCGGCAATCCATGAGATTTATGCCCATGGTGACCGTCCTCACATCCAGATTTTCCTTCTGGACCATGGCAACGGTCTTGATTATCTTGTCCGAACTGATCATTTTCCTTAACTACAGTGTTTGCAAATCTCCCAAAACTTGCGCACTATAACCTATTTTTCCCAAAAATCCAGCGATGTTGTGTTTCCATACGCCGATGTCGTCCATGTTGGCGCCGAAGCGGCGCCAACTCAAGTTGAGCAACTTTCATGTTCTCGTCTGTTGGACATCCGCACGGTTTGGACAACTTTCATGTTCTCGTCTGTTGG
>JAFZZD010000855.1 GCA_017615955.1 Victivallales bacterium | reverse complement strand
GGGCAGATGGCGTGACGCTCAAGACAACTGGGCATCTGGAACTCTGGCAGGAGACACAGCCCGTTCTGGACAACACCAGGGAATATGCCATTCGTGCCAAGGTGCGCTCCGTTTCAGGAAAGAACTTCTTCAAGGTGAAGCTGACTGGCATTGACAGGAGCATCAAGCATCTTGGAATGGAGAAGGTGGTGGATGTGCAGGAGAGTCCTGCCTTTGAGAACAATGGCAAGTGGACTGATGTGGAGTTCGTGTTCAGTCTGCCCAAGGCCGCGTTCCGTGGCGAGGTGGGCATTGTGGTTGACAACGGTGAATTGCAGGTCAAGGAGATTGAGCTGGATTTCCTGGGCAAGGAATATGCTGAAATCATCGTGAGCCAGCTTGGATACCACAGCAAAGGCTACAAGGACGCCATATTCTGGAGCCGCAAGGGCGGTCTGGCGCCTGACTTCGAACTGGTGCAGAATGGCAAGGCTGTGTACAAGGGCAAGGCAAAGCTCTTCCCTGGGCGGCCATACGACCGTGAGACATACGTGGCGGACTTCAGCGATTTCAAGGGCGAGGGCAGGTATCGCCTCAAGACCAATGGAATGACGTCCAATGAGTTCGTAATCGGCGCCAAGGCATATCTTAACGGAATGCGCTTCCTGCTCAATGGCTTCTATCTGCAAAGGCAGGGCATTGCGCAGCCTGGCTGGAAGAGCAAGCCAGACTATATGGACGACGCCATCATCGTGGATAGCAAGGCGCGGGGCAACAACCAACTGCTCTACACCAAGGACGGACAATTGAATCCTGAACTTATTCTTGGACGCCGTGATTTGACTGGCGGCTGGCGTGACGCGGGGGATCCGTCCAAGCAGGGTTCCGATTGTGAGAACATCTACAATCTGGCGCGTGTGCTGCTTTATCTAAATCCTGACTGGAGGCTGAGCAAGGCAAAGATGACCGACCTGGCGGATGAGCTTTGGTGGGGCTGCGGGCGCTTGGTGGAAAAATGCCATGTCGGTGATGGCACTTTCGTGGGCGACACCGTGAATGACACACGCAACTGCCCCTGGGTATGCCGTGCGCCCGAAAACTGCACCGATGGCATAGTCGGCACAAAGGACGACCGCATCGCATTCGCCGAAAGGGGACCAGATGGCAAATACAAAGGCAAGCTGGGCAATCAGTGGCTGCATTTGCATGCAATCGGCCTGACTGGTCTGTCGATGAGGAAGCATGACCCAGCAATCGCGGACAAATGCACCGACACCATGGACAAGTACTACCGCAATCTTCTGAAGCTCTATGACAAATGGGAACTGGAGAAGAAGATACCGGGCAGCGGGGGAAGGTTTAATACTTTTTTACGACAGCCTCTTGCAAAATATGAAAATGAAGCGAATAATTCGGAACCCGCAAGCGGTTCATACAGCTACAAAGATGATATATACGGTTATGAGATCAGCAATCTGTATGTCTCGGGAAAGAGATCCAAAGGATACATTATAAAGATATCCTGTGTCACGGATGTTGTCAGAGGAGGCGCTGTATAGATCATGAGTACCGGACGGGGAG
>JAFZZD010000854.1 GCA_017615955.1 Victivallales bacterium | reverse complement strand
GCCGGGGGCCGCGCGTCAGGACGCGATGGCCTCCATACGCCCCTTGCAGAACTACAGCCGCATGGCAGTCCCGCGTCCTGATGCGAGGCCCCTGGCCGCGCAATTGCGCGGAACAGCAGTCGTCTGGCAAAACTGCGGAATTAGGTTAAATTGTGCCATTATTATTAAGGAGACTGCTTTATGAAGCTAGAGACGGCACAATTACTGGCGATGTACGAGCGCATGGCGCTCATCCGCAATTTTGAAAACAAGTTGGCTGAATTGTTCAGTGGTGGTTCGCTTGGGGGTACGTCCCATTTTTGCGTAGGGGAGGAGGCATCGGCAGTTGGCGTCATCTGGGCGGCGGACGAGAAGGACTGGCTCATTTCCAACCATCGTGGGCATGGTCATTTGCTGGCCAGAGGGCTGGAGCCTAGGCGTGTCATGGCTGAACTCATGGGCAAGGATGCTGGCTATTGCCGCGGGCGTGGAGGCTCTCAGCACATTTCCTGCATGGAGAAGCATTTCCTTGGAACCAATGGCATAACAGGCGGTGGCATTCCAATTGCGGCAGGTGCCGCTCTTTCCGCGAAGTACAAGAAGACAGGCGAGATTGCAATTTGCTTCTTTGGCGATGGGGCAAGCAACCAGGGTACATTCCACGAGACATTGAATATGGCCTCCTTGTGGCAGTTGCCCATTTTATTTGTTTGCGAGAACAATGGCTATGCCATGAGCACGCCTTTGGCAAGGAACAGCGCCTCTGGCAATATTTCGCCACGTGCCGCCGCATACAATATGAAGGCCAGCGTCTGCAATGGCTTTGATGTGGAGGAGACTTATTTCACCGCCAAGAAAATAATATCAGAAGTGCGGGAGAGCAGCGTTCCTCAGATGCTGGAGGTCATGACCTACAGGCATTGCGGCCATTCCAAGAATGATTCCAGGGTATATCGCACCCGCGAGGAAGAACAGGAGATGATGGCGAAGGACTGCATTGCAGCGGCACACGCAAAGTTGCTGGAGCGCGGAATTGCCGAGGCGGAAATTACTGCGGCTGACAATCGTGCGCATACCACAATAGAGAATGCCGCGCAATTTGCCATTGAGGCACCAGTTTCATCGCCAGAATCCGCATTGGAAGGCTTATTTGCATAAGGGGAGGGCGTTTCTTATGAGAGATATCTACTATTCGAAGGCAGTCAATGAAGCTCTGGACGAAGAACTGGAGCGTGATAAGAGCGTGGTTCTTATTGGCGAGGATATCGGGCTTTACGGCGGCGCTTTCGGCGTGACAAAGGGCCTTTGGGAAAAATATGGAGCGGAACGCATTTTTGAGACGCCCATATCCGAGGGCAGTTTCATGGGACTGGCTGTCGGTGCCGCGATGACAGGCTTGCGCCCTGTGGTGGAAATCATGTTCATGGACTTCATCGCACTGGCGCTAGACCAGATGCTCAACAGCGCAGGCAAACTCCATTATATGTATGCAGGACAGGTGAATGTGCCAATGGTGATACGCACTCCTGGCGGCGCAAAGGGCGGCTATGGCCCAAGCCATTCGCAGATGCTGTCTAGCCTGTTTATGAGCGTGCCTGGTATAAAGATAGTGGCTCCTTCAACGGCAATGCAGGCAAAGGGTCTGCTAAAGGCGGCAATTCGCGATGACAATCCAGTGCTTGTAATAGAGAACAAGCGCCTCTATCCCAGACGTGGCGAGGTGCCAGAAGGAGACTTTATATTGCCATTGGACAAGGCAGTTGTTGCTGCAGAGGGCGATGCATTGACTTTGGTGTCGTATTCCTCCATGACGCCTGTTTGCCTGGCTGTCAGGGAGGCTTTCCTTAAAAAAGGCATTTCCATTGAGGTTATTGATTTGGTGAGCCTTAATCCCCTGGATACGGACACGGTTTTCGCCAGCCTGCGTAAGACTGGGCGCATTGTCATTGCGGAAGAGGCATGCCTTTGCGGCGGTGTTGGCGCGGAGCTTTCCGCCCGCATTGCGGAGCATTGCCTGGATGCGCTGGAGGCGCCAGTTGCCCGTGTGGCAGCCAAGAATCTGCCCATTCCATCGTCCATTCCGCTGGAGAAACTGGTTTTGCCGCAGCCAGAGGATGTGGCGCGGGCTGTGTCTGCGACATTAGAATATTGAGGGAATGTCAAAACTATTATGGAGGCAATTTCAAAACTATCGCGCCAAGCCGCAAACAGTCGGAGCCGCTGGCTTTAGCCAGCGGAAAAGGCATGCCCACCAATAGTTTTGCAATTACCTCTATTGAAAATAGACAAGCAGATATGAGTGAAGACAAATCAAAATTGCAGGCGCGGGGCGAGTTGATGGAGCACTTGCATCGTCTGGAGAATCTTAATCCAGACATCAGTGTTTCCGAACATGAGCTTTTGCTGGATCTGGCCTCCCTGGTTGGCGAGGACTTCTTTGATGAAGTGGCTGCATTTTCCGCTGATTTGCTGGAAAAATATCTGGACAGCGACATTAAGAATGCGGGCCGCGCCATAATGTCAGAGTATTTTGACGAATTGGACAAGGGCGCGAAGTTGCTACGGGCTGCAGGCGAAATCAAGGCACTTCCAGAAAATGGTGGCAAACGTTCATTCACAACCGCACTTGTTCCGTATGAACGAGTTGAGGCATTGGACTTTTGCAAGATATTGAATCGC
This sequence comes from Victivallales bacterium, assembly GCA_017615955.1. Next base: position 2,921 of record JAFZZD010000854.1, on the reverse strand, counting down.
ACGCCTGTTCCCAAGCCACTGGTGAAGGCCGCCGATGCATTCATGAGGCGCAACCAGGTTGTTGGCACTGTATTCGAGTATGCCTTGCAGGTGATGTGGCGCATATCGCCACAAAAGGCGGAGGCCTGGGTGCTGGCCTTGTTTGAGAAGCAGCAGGGCGATATAGACCCGGATGTGGCGCGGGACGTTATTTCCGTGGCATTGTCATTGAATGCAGAGGTGAATGCCACCTTCTTGAACTGGATTCTTGACTTCGCTTCTGATGTGAATCTGCTGGAATATTGGCCTAATGTGACAAAATATGCGGACAAATTGCTGTGCAGACAGGGTTTGCACCGTTATTTTGCAAAAAACAAGGCGAGAAACAGCCTTTTACAGCAACTTGATTTCATGCAGAAGAACAATCTGCTGGATGACGAGCGGCTGCTCAACTGGGTTCGCAGGGCGTTGAACGGCATAGGGGAAAGTGTGCAGCAATTCATGTCCCTGGAGAAGACAGATATGCCAAAGGAATGGAAGGCATTGTCACTTTTCAGGGAAATCAACCATATTGCGGACTTGTTTGCGCCTATCATGCTGGTGGCGGACCAGATCATGGCATTGCCTGACGGTGGCACGCAGCTGGCGATGGCGTCAATGGGTCTTACGGGCAAGGCACTGGAGGATTGGGAGGAACGGCTTGCCAAGACGTCTGTACGCGCAGTGACGCGGAAGTTGATGATGGACATGAAGAACAAGCGCCCACTAGTGGAAACCATACGCTTGCTGACATTCGGGGACAATGCCGCGTTCCAGGCCGCCTACGCCGAGTTGGATTTGGCAACGGAGAAATTCGATTCAATAAAGCAGCGAGACAAGGTGGCCGTGCTGCTGGCGGTTTACTATGCCAGTTACAGGCGCGGAAAATTGCTGGCCGTGGAGATTGCGGCACGATATCGCAATCTCATGCGCATGATACATGATGACTTCCTCAGCCAGCATTTAGATGCCGAGCAGCTTGCCACCATACACAACAGCGGCATTTTGCAGGAGATTGCCTCCGTTGCAGCGGAGGCAAGGCACTTCCTTGGACGGCGCAGCGCGGAGGACAACAGCCTGGAGGAGATGCTGGCTGCAAAAATGACATTCGAACGTTTCGTTCGCCAGAAACGCATCCTGCTCATACGCCAAATGCCAGAAATTTGAAGGGATTTCCCTGCGGAGCTACTTCATTGAATAGTTGTGCGAGTTGTGTGAATTGAGACAATATGATATTGAAACTATTTTCCAAGGGAGTAAATTACCAACTCTGGGATTTGCTTTCTCTATATGGATTTGAGGATAGTGAAAACTGCTGAAGCCAGTGGTGCTTTGAAATTACCTCTTGACTATGATTGAGATAATTTTCATCGATTTTGCTATCATCAATAGCAGTGTCACGGAAATTCAAAAAAGGTAATACTTTATGAGCAATGAAGTAAATATGACTGTATGCCCAAACTGCGGGAAGCGTTATGAATTGTCCGACTTCAAGGAAGACAAGTTGGTATGTTCAGCCTGTGGCAGGGAAATTCCCCGTTTCGTTTTCGTTGGAGGAGTTGACGAGGCTAAATATGTGAAGTTGTATCTGGACAGGATATTCGATTTGAACGAACGTATAATGTCTATTATAAGTCCATTTTTAATCATGGCATTGGTTGCATGGCTGCTTACACTGCCATTTTCATTTTGGTGGAAGATTATCTTTGTAGTAATGGGTTGCGGAACTCCTTGGATGATATTCAAGGAAGTCGGTTGTCATTTTAAAGTACGCAGAATTTTCAAGAAACATAATTATCGTTTTGCTGAAAGCGTCTATAGTTTTAGGCAGTGGTACAATAGTCTCAATGACGATGAAAAAGAACATGTCCCTTATCATTACAGGGATTCTTTTATAGAGAATATGGAAAACTATATCAAGTCCCACGCCCAAATAAACACAACATACGAGCATACGAGTGGGCATAAGATGGAGAAAAGTGCCACCAGCCCCGCGACTGTGCAAAACAATTATCTCTTTGCAATCACCAAAGAGCAGCAGCGTTGCGATACGTACGATTATCCGCCAGAACGATGTCCTGGTTGCGGAAAGGCGTATGGAGTAGCAGACTTTGCTAGCGACAATGTTCAATGCCGTTATTGCGGTAAAATAATAAAGTTGAACTGCCATGTGCCAGATGAAGAGATGAAAGCTATTTATGAAAAAATGAGTAAAAAAATAATAAGTTCAAATATGAGTGATACGATAGTTTATTATGTCGTTCTTATAGTTTTTTGTGTGATTATCTACTGGCAGGTAAAGACAGTTGGTTTGCGTGAATATTTTCAGACATGGCATGTAATTACCATGATGATAATGTCCCTTATTACGTTTTGTAAATGTTTGAATCTTAACAGGGAGAAAAAGGCATTGGTAAGTATGTTGAAAAAAAAAGATATGTCTGATATTCTCAGTATGGAGATATACATCAAGGAGATGGCAGGGAAAAATTCCAGTTTTTCAAGCGAGGAATTGGCACTTGCTGAATTCAAGAAGTCGTTATTTGCGCTCTATAGAAAAAGAGGCAAGGTCATCGGGAGGTATTGAGCATGTCCAAACAACTTTCGGGACAATGTCCTTGTTGCCAGGCGCCATTGCCGCCGCCACAGGACGAATTCAAGATAACATGCACCTATTGCGGGGCCCAGATCATACTGAAGCTTCCTATAGATAAGCGCATTGAGAAAATTGCATTTGAAAGGTATGTTTATATATTGCCTACTTTAGGGCAAAACATACCAATGATGCCGGCTCTGATATTTTTTTATGGCTGGCCAATATGGCGTTTTTGGCTCCGTGATTCTGGATATCTGGAAAATCCGCTAATTTTTTGGGGGGTGATGGTATTGATTGTTTTGTTTTG
>JAFZZD010000853.1 GCA_017615955.1 Victivallales bacterium | reverse complement strand
GCCGCTGTCGTAGAGCCTATCCATAGTCGCCAGTATCACCTCAAACATAAGCGCGTCGCCTGATTGGTTGCCAAGATGCTTGTGGACATTGCACAGGTAGGCGATTTTGCCATACGGATTCCATTGGAGCGTGACGCCAGTGATGAACACCACTGCTGCCAACAGGAAGGGCCAGTTCAGACCATCGGCAAGGGTTGTGGCTAGCATCACCAGCAGGATGATGCAAAGGATGGAAAGGCGAACGAGCGAACTGCGGAAACAGAGAACCCAAAGCACAGCTAGCACAAGCAGGGCCAGCCAAGGGTGGAACGCCATCTCCAGGAGCCATTTGGGGAGCCATGCCTGCAAGGCCTGGGCAACGGACATCAGCGCATTGTGCAGCTTATCAAATACCATCTGCAAAAAGCTTGTGTTTTCTTCGGCCTTCTTGATGAAGGAGTATGGGCCGATCATCCGTGAAATCAGCAGCGAGAGCGGAACCATCATCGCAATCTGCAGGAAGAGATTTGGCCCGCCAGGACGCCCTGTGAAGAGCATGGTCCAGTTGAGGTCACTGGCTATCAGGAAGGCCAGGATAAGGGGGATGATGCCATGCATCTGGAAGCTGTAGTCCTGGAAGAAGAAGGAGTCGCGCAGTATGATGAGCACACTTGCAACGTAGCAGCACAGCACCAGCCAGAAGCGTGGCGAAGCCAGCGATTCCACGCCATACGCTGTCGTGGTCGGCAGGAAGAGGTAATCCCGTGTCGCCCGTAGCAGGGAACTGCTGTCTTTCTGATCGAGTTGGCTCATGGTTGTTTCCTGGGCTGAGAGAGCTTTGCCTTTTTGACTTTTATCTCCCTGATGGTGGTCTCCAAGGGCTCAAGCTTCCAATGGGTTTCCCCGTTGAAATAATATTGCCCATGGAGAACTGACACCAGGCCATCAAGCACCTTTTCGGCTATGTACAGCTGAATATCCAAAAAGGGGATGTCGTTTTCATGCCTTGATGCCAGCGAATAGGCCTTTTCACGGAACTCCACGCCAGGGTCATCTTTGTCGTCTGGGAGCATTTTTCCGCCGTCGATGCGCCATTTGGCAATCAGCACTTGGCACTCTATCATGTCCAGAGTGGTGACGGTGTTTTCCGTCAAGCGGCTCTCTGCAGGCTTATTGGCGTTCAATCGCCGTATTCTGTCGATTTGCCTCTGACCTGTCAAACAAGCCTTGGCGAGATTGAACGAATGCCTTTCATTGTTCAAGATGGCGTTTAGACGGTATTCCGATTTGTGGATGTTCTGGAATGGTTGCCAAAGCAGACAAACATTGTAAATCTGCCACTCAAGGTTGTCTGGGTCATATTTGCACGCCTTGTCAATCCATTCGTCAAATCCAGGCGCATTTCTTGGGAAGCCATTCTTCTCATGGGCGGAGAAAAAGATGGAAACCAGGCGCGCATTGGCGCGGAAAACCTCTTGGTCTTTCAAGATCTCCTCCATTTTCGGGGAGATAATCTTGATGGTCTCCGCATAGCGTCCACTCTCATAGGCTGCATTGGCCTGCTTGAGCAAGGCGGAATAGTCGGAGCTGACCTTTGACGGAGTCTGTGTGTCGATAACGAGCGTAGTGGAGCTGTCAATAAGCTCGGGCGTTCGTGGACGGAAAAAAAAGGCCAATGCTCCTATCACGGCAAAGCCAACTAGAAACAACAGCTTCAGGACAGGCGAGTAGGCGGGGCGTTTCCCATGCAGTGCATCCAGCAGCTCGGGCAGCTCATCGTTGGGTATTGCCCTGACCAACACCCCCTCAAACTCCTTGTCAGTGGGGGCAATGCTTTGCGTCTCGGGCAAGATGACCTGCCCGTCCCGCACGACAAGTTCCCTGGAAGGAGCTGCCACGCGCACGGGTACCG
>JAFZZD010000852.1 GCA_017615955.1 Victivallales bacterium | reverse complement strand
CGATGATGAAGAAGACGACGAGGACGACGAAGACAAAAAGTAACTTGAGTACTCACCAGTAATTTATGAAAAACGGTAAATATGGTTGTGCGGTATGGGGCTGTGGCTGGGTTGCCTCTGGGCATATAAACGCATATCTCAGGCATCCTGACTGCCAGGTGCTTTCACTTGGCAGCAGGCGCATCGAGAGCGTGAACGCAAAAAAGGCGGAGTTCGGGCTGGACTGCGCCAGAGTAACGGATTTCCAGCAGATTCTGGACGATGACAGGATTGACATTGTCTCGATATGCACACCCAATGACCAGCACGCCAGGGAGGCCATGCTTGCTGCGAAGGCAGGAAAGCATGTATTCCTTGAAAAGCCAATCGCAATTTGCGAGGAAGACATAATTCCGCTGGTGGAGACTGTGGAGGCATCGGGCGTGAAGAGCATGGTGGCCTTCATCCTCCGTTTCAACAAACTTGTCAATCTTCAGCGGCGTCTGGTTGCGGAAGGCGAGCTCGGGCGGGTCTTCATGACGAATGTGGACTACTGGTTCGGTCGTGAACGTGGCGGCTGGATGAAGCACAAGGAGCAGACTGGCGGTGCGTTCATACTGGCTGGATGCCATTCCGTCGATATGGCCCGCTATATCACGGGAAGTGACATTGTGCAGGTTCAGGCGCAGTCATCCATGGTGGGCGACTACTATGAGTATCCTCCCGTTGAGACTGCGCAGGTGCGCTTTGACAATGGTGCGCTGGGCGTTTTCACATGCTCGCTGGTGGGCACCAATCCATATACCGCAAATCTCTCCATCCTGGGCGAGAAGGGTACCATTGTCAATGACAGATTCTACCTGAAGCGCTTCGAGGGACAGGCTGATTATTTCACGCTGGACACGGGCGTCAAGAAGTCAGGCGATGTATATTCCCACCCATTCCCCGCAATGGTGGAGGACTTCATCAACTGCATACGCGAGGACAGGGAATCGCAGCACAACCTGCGCTCCGCAATAAACGCCCATCTCACCACACTGGCCATACGCAAGAGCGCGGAAGCAGGCGGCAAAATCGTGAAGATTGACAACAACCGCCTCTGCATGTGAGCACCTGTGGCCTGTGTACAGTGGACAGTGGTCAGTGGTCAGTGGTCAGTTTGGTGCGCGGGGCGAAAGCCCCGCGATTTTGAAGGGGCAGTCAGCCGCAGCGAAAACGCTGCGGCACAGAACAGGCCACAGGCCCCAGGCCACAGAACACAGGCCACAGGCCACAGTCCACAGGCCACAGGCCACAGGCCACTCAAGTGCTTTTTTATACAATGACGTCTTTGTCTGAACAATTGAAGCCTGAAGTGCTCAGCCGTCTTGGTGGTTTTTCCATTATGGCGAAGGATGCTGTCATTGGGCTTATGTCGGGGGTGCATGCCAGCATTTCCAAAGGCAGTGGCGGGGACTTCATCCAGTACAGGCCATGGACGCAGGGGGAGAATCTGCGGGATGTGGACTGGAAACTGTATGCGCGTCAGGAACGGCTGTACAACAAGGTGCGCAGGGATGATACCGTGATGCGTTGTGCAATAGTGGTGGACTGCACCGCGTCCATGTCCTACAAAGGCAAGTCTGCCGTTCTCTCCAAATACCAGTATGCCGCGATTCTGGGAACCTGCCTTGCCAGTGTCGCCGCATCGCAGAATGACAATGTCTCGCTTTTCATCTACAATGGCAGCGGCATGGAGCAAATGCCTCTTGCCAGGGAGGACGATGTTTATGCGCTGGTTGACGGTCTGGGCAAACTGGAGCCGTCTGGCACAGCCAGGCTGGATGCCATTCTTGGTGGAATTGATGTTTTTCTGGGGCACACCCGTGGCTTGACCTTCTTCATTTCCGATTTGATAGACCTGGACTTGGTGACTTTGCTAAGGCATTTCCAGGCAAATGGCAGGGAATTGCGCCTTTGCCATATTTTGGACAAGGACGAACTGGAACTGCCTTTTTCCGGAACCTTGGATTTTCGTGATTCTGAAACGAATGAAGGCATTCTTGTGGCCCCTGACCTGACAAGGCAGGCGTATGGGGAAAGAATGGGGGCCTGGCTTGGAAAAGTGCGTGACCTGGCGTTGGAATGGCATGCCCACTATCGTTTTTCCACCAGCGACGTCTCGTTTCTGGAATACTTCTGCTGATGGCACGCACGTTATACATTGATTCCTCGTGTTTCTATGGCGGTGCGCAGGCAAGCCTGCACTCCCTTGTAAAAGAACGCGGCACCGAAGAGCGGCAGATGCTGGTGGCTGGATGCAATGAAATCAATCCAGATATTGCCATAGATACGCACCACTACATGCCAAGCCTAGTCGGCCTCTGGCAGCTTCTTGTGGATGCCAGGCGTTCTCGCGGCAAAATCAAGGAAGCCATTGCCTCGTTCAGACCTGATGCCGTTTTTCTCAATACTATACGGAGCGCATTGTTCTGGATTTGCCTTCGCCTGAAAACTAATGCCAAAGTCATAGTCAACGACAGGGATGTGCGCTGTCCGATGTTGTTGCCGAGGTTGATTGAGGCATTCTTGCATCCCAGGGTGCTGGCTGTGTCCCGTCGCGTGGCAGCCAAGTGGGCTTTTCTCCCAAATGACAGGCTGCGTGTATTGCCGAATATTTTTGATGTGGAGACAATTGCTGCGACAAAGCCTGCGATTCTTCCATTCCAGCCAGGTGGCCTGAATGTGATCATGGCGGCTGACTTCACTCCATGGAAGAACCATGTACTTCTATTGTGGGCCATGAATATTGTTCGAAAGGAATGTCCCGATGTCAAGTGCCTTCTCAAGGGCAGGGTGCATACGGACAAGGACGCACAGTACCTGCTTCGTTTGAGGAGCATGCTTGAAAAACTGGGACTGCATGAATGCGTATTCATTAATGATAGCGACCAGGCGGCTCTGCCGTATATTGCCGCCAGCGACTGCCTGGTGAGCTGCTCCCATCTTGAGCCGTTTGGGCGCACTGTGGTTGAGGCTCTTGCCATGGGCAAGCCAATTGCCGCGACAATCTCCGGCGCCGATGAGGAACTTCTGGCGGATTGCCCTGCAATAGCCTTGGCGCAGGAGACGCCTGAATCCATGGCAAAGGCAATCCTGCGCTGGCGCAGCCCTGAAAGCCGCAGTGCAGCCAGGCAAGCTGCTTGGGAACGGGCAGGGCGGTATAAAGGATAATGTGCGTTTCAATAAAAACGATTTGGCCCTAGGCAGAGGGATAACTGCCTAGGGCCAAAGAGCGTACCCGTGCCGGGCAAGCACGGGATTTCTTTTATGGGGGTTGGATTAGAAGGAGTACGTGATTGAGAAGCTGAACAGCTCGGTGCGGCACCTTTCCTTTGCGCGCACAGTGCCGCCAGCTGTGACTTCCTCAAAGCTCTGTGAGTCCATGAACAGGTGGGTATATGCGGCATCGATGCGGACGTTGTCATTGATCTTGTAGCCACATCCCATGCTGATCCAGTAGCGGTTTGCATCCGGAAGTTTCAGGTTGCGGTATTCGTTCTGTGTAGGAGTCTGGTCGAATGCCAGACCGAAGCGGCCAGTGAATTTGTCTGTGAACTGGTATGCAGTACCAACAGCGACACGCCAGTTGTCCCTCCATTTCATGTCCTTTGTGATTTCCTTCTGGCCGAAGGTCATGTCGTCGAATTCCAGTGTCATCTGGTCAAGTGTGCTCCACTCGGACCAGCTGATGTCCATCATGACATCCCACTTTTCAGTGAGCTTCTGTTCGACACCGAAGTTGACGATCTGCGGCAGTTCAATTTCGCAGCTGCCCTCTGAGGAAACGCCTGTGTGCTTTAGTTCAGCGTCAAAGTCAATGTCATGCTTGATGCGGGAGCGGTATCCCAGACCGACTTTTGTGCCGTCGATTGGCTCATACAGGATACCCAGTGTGAAGCCAAGGCCGATTGAATCGCCGTCAACGGACATTTTCCTGTCCACGCCAACTGCAACAGGAACCATCTGTTCCATGAGAAGTCCTGCCTTTTCAACAACTAGACCAGCACCGAGGCTCAGGTTGTCTTGTATTTTCCATGCAACGACTGAAGAGAAGTCAATGACCGTCAGTTCTGTCAAAGTGGCGCCATAACGTCCCAGCCAGTAGTTGTTGTAGGATGTCTTTGTGCCTGAAGTGGCGGAAAGGCCGAAGCCAAGGCTGACGCTGCTGTTGATGGGCTGCACATAGTAGAGGTTTGGCACCATGGACCAGCCGCCCAGGTTGTTGCTTTCATCGCCGCCAAGTTGAATGTCACTGCCCATGTCCTTGATATGGCCGCTGACATACAGCACGTGGTTGCCAAGAACAATCTCCGGACGTTCTGGACCGGTTGCAGTGGCGGGGTTGAAGTAGATTGAACCAGGATCCGATGATTCGACTGTCATACCTGCCAAGGCGCGTCCCAAACCTCTGGCACTTTGCTCCAGAATTGTGAAGCCTGCGCCGTATGCAACTGCACATGAGGCAAGTGCCGCAGCAAAGAACATCTTTGTTGATTTCTTCATTTGAACTCCAATTTTGGTTTTGTATTGAACTTGCGAAAAACTCTTTTTTAAAAACTCTGGCGATAATTTATAGACTTTTTATTGTATTGCAAGCTTTATTTTGACATTTTGTTATTTTTTGTCAAAATCATACCAGAATTTTTTATGAATGAGTTGTTATAAGCGTTGCGAGTTTAGAATGAATGATTATCTTATGGATAATTATGGACAAGGATGTGAAGAGGATTTAAAAGAGGAAGGAAAGCGGTGATGTTGGAAAGAATAGTTGGGTTAATAGATGAGAATCGCGGAGATTTGCGCAAGCTGTCGGATGACCTTTGGTCTCATCCTGAGATACTCTATCAGGAGAAGTTTGCGGTCCAGCGTTGCAAGGAGTATCTTGAAGCACGTGGTTACGAGTTGACCATGCCGTACTGCGGTTTGGAGACGGCGTTTCGCTGCGAGTATGGCAATGCGTCGGGGCCTGTTTTTGGATTCTGTTCGGAGTATGATGCATTGCCTGAAATAGGCCATGGCTGTGGGCACAATCTAATTTGCGCCGCTGGCCTGGCCGCGTTCTGCGCTGTGGCGGAATTGCTGAAGAAGGATGCGTTGCAGGGCAGGGTGGTCTTGTTTGGCACTCCAGCTGAAGAGGGCGGCGGCGGAAAGGTCAAGATGCTGGAGGCAGGATGCCTGGAGGGCATAGATGCCGTTGCCATGGTGCATCCATCTGCCAGAACCATGCCCGACATGGGGTCCACATCCAACTGCGGTCTTGAGATAAAGTTCCACGGCAAGGCAGCCCACGCGGCGGGGGCACCCGAGAAAGGCATCAATGCCCTGGATGCGGTTCAGCTGGTGTTTGCCGGTGTGAACGCATACAGGCAGCATATTCCCGAGCACGCCAGGTTCCATGGTGTGATACTGGATGGCGGCGTGGCACCGAACATAATACCTGACTATGCCCGCTGCCGCTTCTACATCCGCAGCGGCGAGGAGAGCTGGGCGCCTATCCTGGAAAAGCGCTTCAGGGACATTGTAAAGGGGGCGGCGCTTATGACTGGCGCGACTGCGGAAATCGCGCCGTTCCGGCCAGCATACAGGTCCCGCAAGCCCAATGGCCCTATGAACAAGGTGTATGTGGATTCGGTGAAGGAACTTGGCATGGCATTGAACATCCCGGACCATTCTGGCAGGGGGTCGTCCGACTTTGGCAATTTCTCCCAGGTGCGCCCTGGCATACATGCGTACTTTGCCATATCTGAAACAACTGAAATGCCAGGGCATTCTGTGGAATTCCGCGAATGTTCGGGCAAGGAACTTGGCTTTGCCAATGCCATGAAGGCTGCGGCTGCACTTGCCAATGTTGGCGCCACGTATCTTTCCTCGCCGTCGTTCCGCCAGGAGGTGCAGGAGGACTTTGCGAAGAAGTAGTCGCAGCAGTGGACAGTGGACAGT
>JAFZZD010000851.1 GCA_017615955.1 Victivallales bacterium | reverse complement strand
GACGCGCGGCCCCTGGCCGCGCGAAAAAACGGGACGCATACATAACGCCAAGGCGTATCTTCACGCCAAGGCAACCTGAATGGGCGCCACGACCGCGCCCACATACAAAACAAGAACTATGCTGGATTTAATTGAGACATTAAAGTCACTGGTGAGAATTGACAGCCGCACCACGCACCCAATAGACTGGCCCGGCCCCACCGAGGCGAATGAAGAACAAGTCGCGGCATTTATCCACCCCATTCTCGAGGGGATGGGTTTTGCCATAGAAGTACAATATGCAGCACCCCACAGGCCAAATATGATCGCCTTCCGTGGCAAGGGCGGGCGCCCTGCATTTGGCTTGACCGCCCACATGGACACTGTCGGCGTTGAAGGAATGAAGATTCCGCCTTTTCAGCCAGACATAAAGGATGGATGCCTGTATGGAAGGGGTTCCTGCGACACTAAGGCCAGCCTGGCTGCCATGCTGGTGGCCTGCCAGCGCATCATTCAGGAAGGTATAGACACCGACCTGATTTTCATGGCCTGCGCTTCCGAGGAATCGGGCTGCCAGGGGTCCCGCGTGGTTGAATTGGGCAAATACAACTGCGGTGGCTTCATCGTGGGCGAACCCACGTCGTGCTGCCCGGTTGTGGGACACAAGATGCACGCCACCGTCGAATTCATCTGCCGGGGCAAATCATCCCACGGCTCCAGGCCTGAATGCGGCGAAAACGCAATAACGAGGGCGGGCAGTTTCCTGGAATTTCTGCAAAAGGAGATTGTGCCGTACTACAATTCCATCCAGAATCCCTTGTATGAGAGAGGATGCACATTCTCGCCAACGATGATAAACGGCGGCACAAAATCAAATATCATACCCGATGCCTGTTCCATCACTTGCGACATGAGACTGCTGCCAGAGGCAGGAAGCTTTGAGGATAACATAAAGATGATTGCGGGCAAGGCGCAGGCCGCCCTGGGCTTCCCCATTGAAATCGGCTATGCATACGCGGCCTTCTCGCTTAAGAGTTCGCTGGAAGGGCGCTTTGTCAGCTCGGTATGCTCGGCGGTGTCTGCCTGCGGAGGCGATGCCACGCCGCTTACAGTGGCTTACGGCACTGACGCAGGCTGCCTTTCAAACAAGGGATATGACTGCGTGGTGCTGGGTCCTGGAGACATCAAGCTGGCGCACAGCGCAGTGGAATACGTGCCACTAGCGGAAGTGCACAAGGCAGTGGAAATCTACACAGAGGCGGCAAGGCAATATGCCGGCAAGATGAACAATGGCTGATCTGACAACACAACTGGCTGGTTTCAGCATGAGGAATCCGGTCCTCACTGCTTCGGGAACATTCGGCTACGGCTCCGAATACGAGGGACTCGTGGACTTCGGGAAGCTAGGCGGCATAACGGTGAAGGGCGTGTCCCCCTTCCCTTCCCACGGCAATCCCATGCCACGCGCGGTGGAGGTATATGGCGGCATGCTAAATGCCATAGGCCTTCAGAATCCGGGCATTGACGCTTTCATCAACGACCCGCACTACCTGCCCTCGCTTCGCAAATTGCCCTGTGCGGTGGTAGTGAACATCTGGGGACGCAGCGTAGAGCAATATGCGGAGGTGGCCTCCCGCCTGGAGGCGGAGAAGCGTGGCATAGCCGCTCTGGAGATCAACATATCCTGCCCCAATGTGAAGGAAGGCGGCATTGCCTTCGGCACGGACACTGGCGAGGCGGCAAAGGTGGTAAAGGCAGTGCGCAATGCCACATCACTGCCACTGATCACAAAACTCAGTCCTAATGTTACGCGCATTGCCGACTTTGCCAGGGCTGTGGTGGATGCAGGGTCCGACATGGTGTCCCTTATAAACACCATAACTGGAATGGCCATTGACATTGAAAGACGCTCCTTTAAAATCGCCAACAAGACAGGCGGTTTCAGCGGACCTGCGCTTAAGCCCATCGCAGTGAGGATGGTGTACGAGGTGCACAAGGCAGTTGATGTGCCCATAATCGGCATGGGAGGAATACGCTGCGCAGAGGATGCAATCGAGTTCATGATGGCGGGGGCCACGGCAATTGCGGTAGGCACGGCCATATTCGGCAATCCAGCCGCCCCGGTGCAGATTGCGGAGGGCATGAACCGCTGGATGGATGCCCACAATGTAAAATCAACAAAGGAAATCATAGGAATTATGTAGTTGCGACTACAGGAGGTTTCACCATGAAATGCAGAATGTGTTTGGGATTGCTTTTGGTATTGTGCTCGATGCTGGCGGCACAGGACTTCAAATGGATCAAGACATTGGAAATCGACGGCAACGGCATCATGCAGGGTCCGCCAATGGACTTGAAGGGCAGCAAGTGGAGAGTCAGGTACACATCCAATGACAATTCACCTATACTGGTGGAGCTCTACAGCGCCAATGGTGCCAGTAAAAAGGAAATCATACGCTCAAACAACAAGCAGACAACGTCAGGAACCAGAGTCGTTGACTATAGAGGCGGCTTCGACAAGGGATTCCTGCGCATAAGAGGCACCTACAGTGGATGGAAAGTGGTTTTCGAGCAGTTTGTCGATGACATCAGAGGCTGGGAGCTTACAAAACTTGGCAAAATACAGAAGTCGTTCGAAAAGAACGGGATCTGGAGCGGTGACGGAAATGATTCAATGGATATTCCCGTTTCCGTCAATGACAAACCCTTGCGGCTGACTATGACCAACAAGGGACAAGGACGCCTAAAGGTGGAGGTCGTGGATGAAAACAACACTCCCATCACAATAGCATATATGTTCTCGCCAAGCACATACGATAGCTGGCTCTATAGTTCAGGCAAATATCAACTGCGCGTCAGCGCCAGTGACGCGCCATGGGTTGTGGAAATCACTGAACTGAAATAAGCGAAACCCTATCCGCAGCTTTCGCTGCGGACACCCAACTGTCCACTGTCCACTTCTAGAACAATGCAGAACACCGAAACTCCAAGATTGCATATTCAGACATTAGCTGAATTGAATTATTGCGTTGAAACTGCACGACGCGATGCGGCGTACGATTGTCTCTGCAATGCCTGCACGGTGGAATGGCCGGAAAGCCACCAGCAGCGGGGCATACTGTACAGGCGTTGTGTGATGCTTATCAACGCAGTGATTGCAGCGGCGGAGCGTTCAGTGCCCTTGCGGACAAAGCCTCGGCAGGCCCTTTCCGAAAAGCCATTACTGCATCTGCTCAACCTTATCAAGCAGCAGATACAGACCCTGAATTCCATTGCCGAGCACGTTTTCAATGTAAGTTCCGAGGCCGAATTGCTGGCGGAATTGCTGGGAGTTGAGATATTCCGCAAGCTGGAGGACACATGCCGTAGCTTTGACGGCCATGAACACGCGGCGCTGAAGGCGCTGAATGAAACGCTGGGCATAGGCAAAGAGCTTATACAAGCGAACACGCTTGTACGAAAATCCAGTTTTGGGGCAGATGACCTACGCCGCTACAACAAGGCGTACGACGAATACAAAAGCCACTATTCCGAGGAGGCCATGCAATGAAGAAGCGCATAAGCATATCGATTGCAGCAGTATTGATATTGGTACTTTGCTCATCCGCTGCGAAGGTGGAGCAGGCACGCGCCGAATGGATGGGTGGTTTTCAGAAGATGGAGAACGCAGACAAGGCGGCAGAAACAAATGTGGTAGGTGCCCTGGAACTCTACAAGGAAAGCCTTGCCATATTCGAGAATGTACGCAGGAAATATCCACAGTGGAATCCCACCCTGCTCAACTACAGAATCAACTACTGCCAGCAGAAAATACGTGATTTGGAAACGAAGCTGGAAAACCAGGCGAACACATTGTCCACAGACGATCTGCTGGCTTTGAACAAACGCCAGGCAAAGCAGCTTCAGGACACGGAAAATGCCCGCAAGGAGCTTGCGGACAGGGTTGCATTCCTGACAGAGGCTCTCCAGCGGGCCCGGGAAGAGGCGGCAAAGGGTGCTGGTTACGAGGCGACTGCGGCGAATCTGGCGGCTGCCAAGGCCAACCATGAAAAGGAAGTCTCCAACCTAAAAATGCAGATCAAGACATTGAATGACAAGATACAGGATTTGTCAAAACAGGGAAGCAAGGCAGACAAGCTTTCAAAGGACTTGGACAAGTTAAGCAAAAGGCTGACCGAAGCCACCTCTGAACTGGAGACTTTGCGCACCACATTCAACCAGAAGAAAAGGGAATATGATGCATTGGAGCGTGAGCACAAGCAATTGAAGCGCAACTATGACGACAAGGAAACAGCGCTTGGCGTGTCCAATGGTCTAGCGGAATCAAGAAAGCAGGAACTGGTGACCTTGCGCAATTCGATTGCCAGTTCTGAAAAGAAAATCAACTTGCTGGAGAAGAACAAGACCGAGCTTGAAGCGCAGCTGGCGGCGCAGAGGCGTCGAGAGCAGGAGTTGCTTGAGGACATTGCCACGCAGAAGAAGCTGCGGGAGGCGGATGCGGTTACCATTGGGCAGTTGCGGGCAGGTGCGGACCAGGCCTTGCTGTCCCAGGCGGAAGGTAAGCGTCTCAGTGGCGAGCTGGATGCCGCAAAGCAGAAGCTGAAGGCGAATGAGGAGGCGATTGCGGCGATGAACATCACCATTGCCGACTTGCGTGAAAAATACAATCAGGCCAGGGCGAAGGCAATTGCCAGCGAGGAAAAGAATCTGGAAAACATGTCCCAGCTGGCGCGTATCAAGGACAAGCAGAAGAAGGCGGAGGAAAGGGCCTTGCAGTTAAGCACGGAACTGGAGGAGGCGAAGATACTTCTCGGCAAATCCAAGTCCGATGCGGAAGCGCAGCAGAAGAAGCTCAGCGACTTTAAGAATGTGGCCAATGACAGGCAGGAATTGGAAAGGAAGCTAAAGGTGCAGACTGAACTGGCAAGACGCCAGGAAAACCAGATTGCCGAACAAAACGAGAAGATAAGGGGCCTTGAGGAGAAAATCCTGGAGGACACGAAGGCCTCAAACGCGAAACTGCTGGCGATTGGCAATGAACTTGAAGGCAGCAAGGCAAAGGCTGACGGCTTTGAGAAGGAGCTGATTTCAGAGAAAGGAAAGTTGCTTGCGGCGGAAAGGCAATTAGCTGGTGTCAAGGAGGAGAATGTGCGCCTTGGGCAGAAGGAGCTGGAGCTTCAAAAGTTGAAACAGGAATATGACAGGCTGCAGAAGGACAGTGTCAACGCAGGACGCCTCGTGGAGGCCGAAACCGCCTTGCGCAAATCAAAGGCTGAAAACGAGGACATGGCATTGAAGCTGGCCAATACGGAGAAGGAGCTGGAAAAGGAAAAACAAGAAAGTGGAAGCCTGAATGAGCAACTCAAGGCGGCAAAAGAACTCTGCGACAAAAAGGAGACACAGCTTGTCGAAAATGCCAATGAATACGCAGACAAGCTCAAGGCGGCAAATGCCGAGCAGGATGCATTGCGCAAGCAACTCCAGGAGCAGCAGGAGCTTCTGGTTAAGGAAAGGAAAGCTTTGGAATTGAAATATTCCCAGCTGGAGCGCAGCTTCACAGCAGGAAATGAATCCATGCGAAAACAGCTCAAGTCCCTGCTTCAGGCACAGGAGGAAAACAGGGCATACGCTGTGCAGGTGCTGGAATTGAACAAGAAACTAGGGGAACAGACGACTGCAAAGAACAATGCCGATGAAGAAATCAAGGAACTGAAGGAAGAGAAAAAACTGCTGGACGCTAAAGTTCAGGTGGTGGATGGACTGACAAAGACCGTGGCCGACCTGGAGGAGCAGCTCAAAGAGCAGAAGAAGCAGACTGACAAAGTCCAGGAGGAGGCCGAGGCACAGCAGCGGAAGGCGGACGCAAAATATGTCTCCTACGAAACGCGTCTCAAGGAAAAAGACCAGATCATCGGCGACCTTAGGGCAAATGTGGCTGACACGCCCACATGGCTGGCGCGCCTGAAGGACATGGAGAAGAAATATGATGCGGAAGTCAAGAACAAGGCTGCGCTGGAGGCATTGCTTATTGACATGGAGAACCGCCTGAAGGCGGCACAGGGGGCAGCCGACACGTATTCAAAGGAAGCACGGAAGGCTCGCGAAGAACAGGCGCAGGCAGTGCGCCGTGCTGAAGAGGCGGCGAGGGCCGAAGGCGAAAGCAAGGCGGCAATGCTGGCTGCCACGGAGCGGGCCAACAAGGCCGTTCAAGAGGCGCAGGCGGCCCACAAGGAGGCAGAGGACGCAAAGAACAAGGCGGCTGAAGCGGCCAGGAATGCGCAGGCAAGCCAGGCGAAGGCAGAGGCAGAGGCGGCGGAGGCATTGAGGAAAGTGGAGGAGGCGCACAACAAGCTGCTCTCCCTTGAAAAATCAGCGGAAAAGGAAATGCGCCTCAAAGAAGAGCAAATCAAGCAACTGAACGTAAATCTGTCACAGCTCAAGGAAAAAAACGCCACACAGGATGAACTGGTAAAGGCGGTGGGCGAATTGGAGAAAGTCAAGAAAGAACGCGACTCTTTGCTGGCCAAAAACCAAAGCCAGCTTGAGCAGGAAAGACAAAAAGTGCAACAGACCGAGGCACGCGCCTCCGAAGAGGCACTCAATGCAGCCAAGCTTGCAGCAGAAGTGAAAGAATTGAGGGCAAGGCAGACAAGCGCCGAGGCGCAGGCTGCCAATTATGCAAAGGATTTGGCAATCGCCAACATCAGGCTGCAGCAGACGCAGGATGAAAGCAGCAAGCAGTCCGGCAGCAGAAAATCTCTTCAGGATGATGAGCTTCGCTACACACGGGAACGCGAGAAGGCTACATTGGTAAAGGGCTTCCTCAGGCAAGGCACCGAGGCCGAAAGACAGGGCAAGGTGGAAGCCGCCAAATACAATTACCAGCAGGCATTGGCTTTGGACGCGGACAACAAACTGGCACTCCAGAGAATGGGACTGCTTGCCTCTTCTGCTGGAAATGACACTGAAGCCAGTCGTTTCCTGAACCAGGCCTTCAAATTCGATCCTGATGACATTGACACGCTTCTGGCATTGGGCTATGCCCAGGCAAGGCTAGGGCATTCGGACTGGGCGGTGTCGTATCTGGGCAGGGCCGTTGCCTTGCAGCCCAAGAATGGCGATGCTGTGCGCCTGTATGGAGCCGCGCTTTTCACACTGGGCTGGACACAGGCGGCGGAAACGCAGCTGAACCAGGCAATCAAGCTGAACGACAAGGACGCGGAGGCGCAGTACAACCTGGCGGTGCTGCTCTCTACAATGGAACCGCCACGCCTGGAAGAGGCCGCAAAATGGTACAAGCTGGCCATAAAGAACGGGGCACAGGCCGACCCGGGACTGGACAAGGTCCTGGGCAGGTAAACCATGCAGACCGAAACCAAACACCGCATGACACGCCGCCTAGCCGACTGGGACTACTCCCAGCGTGCCATCTACATGATTACAGTAACGCTTGAGGACCGCAGGCATGAGTGGCTAGGACACCTTAACCTCGCCGAAAACGGCGAGGCACAGAACGGTTCTGTGCCGCCGCATTCTTCTAACCTCGCCGAAAACGGCGAGGCACAGAACAGTCCTGTGCCGCCGCATTCTTGCGGCGGTGGTTCTGTGCCGCCGCATTCTTGCGGCGGTAAATGGACTATATCCCCTACCCCATACGGCAAAGCTGTGCTTGAGGCACTTGAGGAAATGCCTCGTCTCTACCCGCAGGTAAAGATTATTGAAAAGCAGTTGATGCCAGAGCACTTTCATTTTATCGTGTTCGTAGAAGCATCATTGCCCAAACCGCTAGGTGCGCTCATACGTGGCTTCAAGGCAGGCGCAGCCAAACGCTGGCGGGAAATACCGCCGCAAAAATGCGGCGGCACAGGACAGTTCTGTGCCTCGCCGTTTTCGGCGAGGTTAGAAGAATGCGGCGGTCCAAAATGGGCTGATGGCTTCCAGGACACAGTGCTCCTGCACGAAGGGCAGCTCGCGGCAATGATCGCCTATATCCGCGCCAATCCAGCCCGTCTGGCTGAAAAGCGGGCAAATCCATATCTTTTCTCGCGTGTGGCTATGCTTTCACTGCCTTTGGACAATGGGCAGTTCATCGGGCAATTCGAGGCATTGGGCAACAGGCATCTTCTTTCACGTCCAATGCACCAGGTACAATGCTCACGGCGGTATCTTGCGTGGAGCCGCATTTCCAAGACTGGCGGCGGACTAAAGGTAGCAAAGGACGCAAATGGTGACCCAATCATCGCATCATCCACCCACGAATACGAGGAACGCCTTGATGATGCCATAGCAGCAGCAAACCATGGAGCAGTGGTAATAAGCCCATGCATCTCCGACGGGGAACGACAAATCGCCCTTGAAATACATAAACGAAAACTGCCGCTCGTCGCATTGCGCAATATGGGCTTCGCCAAGATGGAAAAACCTGCAGGCCGCCTATTCGATGCATGTGCGGAGGGGCGTCTTCTTCTGCTGGCCCCTGCTGCCTGGCCCTATACAACGCAGGAAAAAACAATGTCGCGCACTGACGCAGCCATATTAAACCAGATCTGTCTGTGGTTAACCCTCGCCGAAAACGGCGAGGCACAGAACACCCTCGCCGAAAACGGCGGTGGTCCTGTGCCGCCGCATTCCTGCGGCGGAATAAAATACCTAGGCAAGGTACCAGCGAATATCGACCAGCTTGCGAAAGAAGCGGTTCTGGCTACGGCTCCCTTGCAGCCTCATCCAGGGCCTTGATCAACGGGTACAGCACATATTCGATTACGCGGCGTCTGCCGCACTTGATTTCGCATTGCGCCTCCATGCCAGGAATGAGGCGGAAGCTGTCCTTCACGCCATGAAGCTTGCCGTTCAGGGTGACGCGAGCGCGGTAGTAGGTAATATGCTGTGCGCCCATGTTTTTCTGCAATGTGTTTTCGGAAATGTTGCGCACCACGCCGCCCAGCGTGCCATGCTTCTGGAACGGGTACGCCGTCAGCTTGACGCGGGCATTTGCACCAGGCGTGACCTTTCCGATGTCAAGGGGGCGCACTTCCGCCTCCAGTTCGATATTGCCTTCCAATGGCACTAGTGTAATCAGTGCCTCCGCCTCCCGCACTGCCGAGCCAGGCGAGAAGTCCGCAATCTCGTGGACGACGCATTCGCAGGGTGCCTTCAAGTGCACATATTCAATAAGCTGCTCCACCTTCTCGTATTCCTTGCTGGTGGAGGCTAAGGTCCTGTCCACCTTCACCATATCCTCGGCAATGCTGTTTCTCCACTGCTGTATGAAGGAATTCTTCTCAGCCTGGGTGGTGCCCAGCCTGTGCTGCAGCTCCAGGAGGTCGTTTTCCAACTGGTCAACTGTGCTTTCCATTTCCATACGGCTGATGGACATCTCAATGTACTCTTTCATGGGAGCCGCGCCCTTTTCCTGAAGTTTCTTGAAGATTTCCTCAAGTCCCTTGATTGCCTCCAGCCTTTCGCGTTGCTTTGCCAGGCTGTCCTTCCTGCTTTTCATGGAGGCGCGAATCTGGGACATGGCCTCGCCGAAGTAGTTCATTCTCTCCTGGTAGTATTCCTGCCGCTGGCTGAAGATGGTCATCTGCCAGTTTTCGAACTGCGTCTTGCCACCTTCGTATTTTCTGTTGTAGAACTCCGCCTGAAGGCGGGAAAGTTCCGCCTGTAGAGCCTTCATCTCATTGTCCAGCCGTTCGGCCTCGGCCCTGTTTATTGTGGGGTCGAATGTAATCAAGATCTGGTCCTTCGCCACGATGTCCCCGATTTTGACGTTGACGCTCTGGATGACGGAGCGTTCAAGGGGCTTCATGACGATGGTCTGCTGGTCGGTCACCAGCGTGCCCGTGCTTTGAACCACCACATCCACCTGTGCGACGAATGCCCATACAATCGCCAGGACAAGCAGCAGGAATGGGATCCACACGCTGAGTCTTATGCCCCATGGCAGACGCGCGTTACGTATCTCCAGCGCATCGGGCTGGAACTCAATCACTTCGGCAGGAGTATTGTCTTTCATTGTCCTTAATCCTCCACTCTCATTTGCTGGTTCCAGAATTCGCGGTAGATGCCAGGCTTGGAAATAAGTTCCTTATGCGTTCCAAAGCCGGTGATTTCGCCCTTGTCCAGCACCACGATCTTGTCCGCATGGCTGACAATGCTGAGCCTGTGGGAGACGATGAGAACCGTCCGTCCACGGGCTATGTTCCTCAGGTTTCTGCGAATGACCTCCTCGCTTTCCGGGTCAAGGGCGCTGGTGGCCTCATCGAAAATCAAGATAGGCGGATTAGTCAGCAGTGCACGGGCGATTGCCAGGCGCTGCTTCTGCCCGCCAGACAGGTTGGAGGCGTTCTCCTCAAGTATGGTGTCATATCCACGTGGCAGCTTCTGCACGAACTCATCGGCGCCCGCCAGTTTTGAGGCGTAGATGATTTCCTCCAGAGTCGCGTTCTGCTTCGGAAGCGAGATGTTTTCCCTGACTGACCCGCTGAAGAAATAGTTTTCCTGAAGCACCACGCCTATGTTGCGGCGCAGGTGCGCCTTGTCCAGTTCACGAATATCGATGCCGTCCACTTTGATGAGACCCTGTGTGACTGGATACAGTGACTGCAGCAGCTTTGTGACGGTGGTCTTTCCTGAACCGGAACGCCCCACGAAGCCCACCGTGCTTCCTGCAGGTATGCCCAGATTGAAATCCTTCACCACGAAAGGCAGGTCAGGCTGGTAGCGGAAACTGACACTCTCGAATTCAATCTGGCCACGGATCTGGTTCCGCACGCCGCCGCCCGCAGGTTCAGCCGGCGTGTTCATCACCACGCCCAACATGCGCACTGACAGCGCAATCTGCTGGTACTCGTGTATGAGTCCCACCATTTTCACCAGTGGGCCAGTAACTCTGTTGGCCAGCATCTGGAAGGCAATCAATGCGCCAATGGTAATCACATGGTCGAACACCAGATGTGCGCCAAGCCATATCACGCAGATTGTCATCAGCATTTCCAGCATGTGGCTTATGCTCTGGGCAATCATGGAGATTTTGCCCACGCGGAAATATGACTTGATGGCGTATGCGGTGGAATCATCCCATATCTTCTTCTCGACGGGTTCCAATGCCAGGGACTTGACAGTCTTGACGCCGTGGATGGACTCCACCAGCATGCTCTGCCGTTTTCCTTCCGCCTGGTACAACTCGTCCAGACGGCGCTGGAATGGCTTTATGAGGCTGGCTATGACCAGCGCCATAAGCACGGAGAAGCCCAGCACCACAAAGGTCAAGGTGGGGCTGTAGAGCAGGAGGAACGGGAAGAAAATGCAAAGGGACAGCACATCCAGGATAGTGAAGAACAGCTGCCCCGAGAGGAAGCCCCTGATTTTCTCTGTCTGCTGCATGTGCTTCAGCAGTACGCCGGAGGGGATTCTGTCAAAGAAGTCCACCGGCAGTCTCATAAGGTGGGTAAAAGTCTTAGTGGCCGTGGATATGTCTATTTTGTTGGTGGCGAAAAGCAGGAGATAGCTGCGCACGTAGCTTACCAGCGCATTGAACAGGATGACCACCACAATGCCTATTCCCAGCACGTTCAAGGTATTGTAGGCCTGGTTGACCAGCACCTTGTCCACCACAATCTGGAAGAACAATGGCACGATCAGCGAGAAGATCGAGAGCATGGCCACCATAAGGGCGATCATGCCGAACACGCCCTTGTTGCGAATGAATTCGGGGATGAACCAGCGCAGACTGAAGGGCTGGTTCTCGTCCGTCAGCTTGTATTCCTTCTTGAGCAGGACGAACTTACCGCTGTATTCCTCCTCATACTGCTCCTGGGTGTAGAATATGAATTTGTCAGGTGTATTGAACTGCGGGGAGGATGGGTCCACGAAAGCGGCGCGGAATGTGCCATCCTCCTCCTTTTTCATACCGCTGAACACGGCGTAGCTGCCGTCCTTCTTGATGGCGATGAATGGCACTATGGTCAGGCTGTCCTGCATCTTCTTCCATGAGAGTTTGACGGTCTTGACCTTGAAGCCGTTCTCGGTGGCTATATGGCGGAACAGATTCTCCCTGACCTCCTCATCGCCCACCGCATATTCATGCATGAGTTCCCTGATATCGACGGCACAGTTGTTGTGCTTTGCGATGAGGACGAATGAAGTGAGACGGGTCTGCTTGGCGGCATCCACCTGCGCGAGATTGCGGAAAAGAATGTATTCGTTTCCAAGCTGGCCCAGCAATGCCTGCTTGTCTCCCTGGAGCATCTTGTTGCCCTGGGTGGGGTCAACGAATGACACCTTGTCTTCCTTGACGAGCTGCCTGCTGTTGGCGATTATGATCCAAGTGCCGCTGCTCTTGCGGGCCAGGATAGGGCCTACATAATTCTCCAGAGCCTCCAGGCTGGGCACCAGCTCAGGGCGCAGCTGCTGCTCCTCCGCCAGCTTCAACAGCACATCAGACGGCTTCTCGGCATATTCCTTTAGCAAATCGTCATTGATCAAGGCGACAAAGTTTACACCATGCCTCACTTGCGAGAACAATGCCTGAAGGCACTGCAAACCACTCCTATCCTCTGCTGCCATTATGACTCCTGATTATGTGTTGCCTGAAAATCGCGCACTTTTCAATAGCATAGACTAAAACTTGGGTAATATACAAGACTCTTTGCTTTTTTGTAATGCAAACCATGTATTTACTCAAAAAATACGCAAGGGGGTACTCGGGCAGTCTCCATACGCCGCTTGCGTCCATGTGGGCACCGAAGCGGTGCCCACTCAGGTTGGCCAACTTGTTCATTTTCGCCTGTTGGACAATGCACAGGTTGGCCGACTTGTTCGTTTTCGCCTGTTGGACAAAGTACAGGTTGGCCGACCCGTGCGAAGGTCCAACGGATAAAATCATTCAAGTTGCCCAACTTGAGTGAGCGTCGCTTCGGCGCTCACATGGACGCCAGTGGCGTATGGAAAACGCCCCATCACGGGAAGGGGACATTATCTCCGCAGAACAACGGAAATCCTACCACTGGCAAATGGCTGTCAGGAAGCCCATGTCCAGAAGCCTTGCCACAAGACGATGCCGGAACCTGCCGTATTTGGCAACAACGGGAAATATCATGTCTTTCCAGAGTTTTGAGGCAAGCAATTCCTTCAGGAGCACCTTGCGTTTTTGCCCGCCGTGCTTTTTGATTACACAGACGTACTCAAGGCATTTTCTGCATAGAAGTCCCCTGCCCTCCTCTGGAACTTGCCTTGCAAACTCCTCAATATAGCAACGCAGATTACGCAGACGCCCTTCCACATCGATGACCTTGCTGGCTGATGCCTGCCCTTCCGTATAGACATATCCGATGTAATCTCCCATGACAGCAGTCCTGGCAGACTTTATTAATGCAGTATTTGTAAATAAAGTATCTTCACCAAATATCATGCCATGCATAAATGTGATGCTATTTTTGCATAGGAAATCTTTTGAATAGAGCTTGGCCCAGCAGGTATCGAAGAAAGCCAGGTATTTATGGTCTTGAATGCGCAGGCAATCATCCTTTTCAAGCAAGGTTTCTGGCCCATTGGGATATATGGCGCCCTTGTCTTCGCCAGAAACTCGCCTTAACGCATTGCATGCGACAAAATCCGCGCCTTCCCGCATTGCGCAATCCAGCGTCTTTTCAACGAAGCGGCAGTCCAGCAAATCATCCGCATCCAGGAAGGCGAGATATTTGCCTGTTGCCAACTCCATTCCCGTATTGCGAGCCTTTGACACGCCGCCATTCCGGGGCTGGCAATGCAAGCTGACATTCGCCCCCTGGTGCTGCTGGACATAATCCCCGACGACCTGGCATGACTTGTCCCTGGAAGCGTCATCCACCACGATGGCCTCCCAGTTTCCGCAACTTTGTGCAAGGACGGAATCCAGTGCACCGCAAACAGTCGCCTCCGCATTGAAGCACGGTATTATGATTGATACATCTGGCATTATAGCTCTCTATGTCAAGGTTTCAGTAATGCACTTTGCCGCCAGCAAAGCAAGAACCGCCCTGTTGAAGTCCTGGTGCGCCTTCAGCAAATCCTCGTCGGAGGGCAGGCACTGCTGCTGGAGTTTCTCTCTTTCCGAGTCATTCTGTACAAAATAGATTATCTTCTTTGCGAAGTCCTCATCGTTATCAGCGATGATAATGCAATTGAATCCAGCTTGCTCCTTGCCGATTCCACGAGCGGCAAATGCATTGCAGATGCAGAGCCTCCCGTATGAAAGGGCCTCGAGTATCTTTATGCATGTACCGCCGCCAGCATAGACAGGTGCCACGACAAAGAGCGAGCCTGCGTATTCCGCAGCCAAATCCTCCACAAATCCCAGCAGTTTGACGCCAGGTGTCCTCTTGCATATCTCGGCCACGTCGTCTGGCAGTCCTTTGCCGCCAATCCTATATTCCAGTTCGGGGCATTGCCTATGGACCAGTGGCCATACGTTAAGCACAAAATGCCTTATGCCTTCCGCGTTGGGGGCATAAGAAAGGTTTCCCACACTGAAGATTGAAGGGCCATGCGCTGCGGGCGCGGCATTGGCGGGTTCTTGCTTCAACGTGATGTTTGGCAGACAGCGCTTTGGCACATTCGGGAGCAATTTCTCCTGCTGCGGGTTTGCGAACCAAAGGCCATTCGCACGCTGAAAAAGCCAGTTCGAATACCATTGCACAAGGCGTTTTTTCAGAGAAAACAGGAATACATCCTTGTGCAATGTGGAGAAAAGTTCCAGCGGCAGGTCATCCACATCCAGATACCAGGGCATATAGTGCCACAGGCGCGCCACGGAGGCAGTGGCTGCATAGCGGCACACGCCAAAATCGAACTTGACATTGGGCCAGATTTCCTTCAGCCTTGGAACGACGCCGCTGGCATGATAGCCCAGCACCAGAAGATTCTGTCGGCACAGCTGGTTTATGAAATGGGAGAATGGACAGCCTTTGTTCAAGGAAAGCCAGGCAATCCGTTTCTCCGCTTCCACCTTCTCCTGATGCTTTTTGCGCACGGGAATCACCGTATATACATCGCCCATTTCAGCCAATGCCTCGTAAAGCAATGTGGTGCGCTGCGCGGCTCCAGACGACAGGTCCCCAGGCTGAAATGTGCAAATATACAAGATATTCATAATGTGAAGTCCAGATTTTCCTCGGCCATTTTCATGATGCCAGGCAGGCGTTGCGCCAATTTTCTCTGCAAGGAGGGGCATTCGTCAAGAAAAGAGCAAACTATGCCGTATTGCTCCTCCACATTGGCAGGTGCGGGATTTTCCAGCAGATATTTTTCATCGTAGTCGAAATGCCGGTAAAGTCCCTGGAATTTTCCCTGGTAGTCGAAGGCGCAGATTGGCTTGGCGAAGGAGAGCATGGCGATGGAGAGATGCATTCGGGCGGTCAGCAGCGCATCTGCGATTCCCACCAGTGCCTTGAGCTGCGCGGCGCCCAGCTTGTCCCCTGCGAAAAACACCCGTTCCTGACAATGCAGCCTGGCGCAGATGGACTTGAGCATGGCATAGTCCCCGCAGTCCTCCCTGTAGTCATGGGGTATGAGCAGAAGGCGGCAGTTGCGTTTTTCCAGAAGCATATTCAGCAGAGAGGCCATTGCGCTTCTCTGCTCCTCAAGCTGTTCCTCGGTGGGCTGCCGCAAAAGCATGGTGCTGAAGTTCACGGCCAGGAGAAAGCCCTCGCCCTGGGACTTCCATTCCAGCACCTTTTTGTAAAGCGGAAAGTCTTCATTTGGTTTCAGGAGGAAGGCCACATCCGCCACAAGCCTTGCATCGCGGCCACACATCTTCTTGAACCGCTCCAGTGAAACGGGGTCCCTTATGGTAAGTTCATTCTTTGGTGGCAGACGCCTGAACGCCTCCACCACGTTGCGTTCCACATCTGGATTAAGGCTGAAGCTGGTAAGGCTAGTGCGAATGCCCTCGTTGCGCAGCAGGTCAGTCATTGCCAGCTGGATCATGCTGACCTTTGGGGAATAGTAGCCGTCCATCACATCGGCGCCCAGGACAAGCGCCCTCTCGGGCTTGAAATCCCTGGCGGCCTGCATAAGCACATCCAGCGGACAGCGCCCTGTCTTGACTTTTATGGGCAGCCAGCCATGTTCTTCAATGAGGCCTGCGGCCTCGTCCGTCTCTGCCAGTACAGCGATGGTCCACCCATCATGGGCGGCGGCCACGGCCATGATCATCGCCTCGTCGCCTCTGGAGCCGATTGCCATCTTCAAATCGGACGGCAATATCAGCAGATGCCTTTGATTGAAAGAATCCAGGCATTTCTTTCGGCGCTGTTCCTCCCACTGGCGGTAGAAACGCTTCCGCCAGGAACGGAAACTCAGCTTGGAGCCAATGTTCCTGTCCCAAAAAACACGGATTCCATTGAATAATTCAGAAAGTCCCATTGTACACCATCGTAAACCAAAATTACATAAAAGTCGCCATACTATAATCCGCATTTAAAGTTTTGTAGCCCTGGGCACGTACAATACTATGTTCACCTGTACAGTTGGAGATAGCCAGCGCGTCCCGCGCT
>JAFZZD010000083.1 GCA_017615955.1 Victivallales bacterium | reverse complement strand
GCATAGCGCCAACGAGAAGCTGCCCTTGTCAAGCCTGCAGGAAACCGCCGATTTCTTCGTACTATTTGCAAAAAAGGAGTTCTAATGCGTATTTATCTAGCGACTTTATTACTGTTATTGGCAATGGTCTCACCAAGCCAGGAATTGAAAAAGCCCCAAACACCTGAAACATTCGTTTCCGCCAGGAAGGAAACAAAAGTAGATGAGGTTTATGTTGATTTGCTTAAGAAGTTGATACAATGCAGGCCTGTTTCATCGGACACGGCGGCGGTCAGCCGCGCCACCGAGGTGCTGGCGTCATTCCTCAAGGAAAAAGGCATCCACTGCACGGTCGAGGATTGTCTTGGCTACAAGGTGCTCTATGCATCAACAGTCAAGGGCAAGAAGACGGACTTTCTGCTGAATTCCCACATTGACGTGGTGCCCGCCATTAATGAAAGCCAGTACACACCTGAAATCAAGGGCGGCGTCATCTATGGAAGAGGCACGTCCGACTGCATGGGATGCACAGTCTGCCTTGCGCAGACACTGGTGCGCCTAAAGGATTCAGGCAAGGCAGTCTCCTGCATTTTCAGCGGCGATGAGGAAATCGGCGGCAAGACCACGGCTGAAATGGTGGCCCGCGGCTATGGAGAAGGCGCCAAATTCATTGCCGTCGTGGATGCGGACAACTACAAAATCGCCATCTCGCAAAAGGGCATAATTTCCATGACTGTGACAGCCAAAGGGCAGACAGGCCATTCGGCGGCGCCATGGCGCGTCAAGAACTGCATTGACGAGCTTATCAACGCATACGTCAAATTGAGGGACGCCTGGCCAAAGCCAGACTTGAAAGGCAATCTTCTGGAATACAATTCAATGGCCCTTTGCCAATTCCACGCAGGTTCAACCCACAACCAGATCCCAGACAAGGCAAGCATGACGCTTAATTTCCGTGTCACCAAAGATGGCGATGTGGAAAAGACCATTGACTTAGTCAAGAAAATCACAGGGATGGAAGTCACCATTCTCGGGACAAGCGAACCTGTGAACTGCAACCAGGACGCCCCAGCGCTTCAGAACATCAAAAAGGAGTTGGAGGCGTTTTTCAAAGGGCGTGAAATCACCTGGAGCCACCTGTCAGGCGCCACGGATGCGCGCCACTTCAAGAAGATGGGTGTTCCCATTGCCATTCTAGGTCTTGCCGGCAAAGGTGCGCATTCAGCCAATGAAAGACTGCCATTGGCCAGCATGCAGGAAACAGCAGATTTCTTTGTTCAGTTTGCAAAGAAGACATTCTGATGCGCATTTATCTCACATTACTGTTCTTGTTCCTGGTTCTGGCCTCCTCAAGCCAGGAGCTGACGGAAAAACAGCGCGTTGAGGCAGACACGGCCAGGGAGCGCACCTTGAAGGAAGTCGCAAGGCAATTTCCCGGCATAAAAGTGGATGAGATGCTGGACTTCTACGAGCAGAATGCCCCCGATACCCTCAACGAATGGCGAGTCAGGTGCATATATACCCCAAATACGGCACAAGCCTACCTTAACGCCCTGGCAAAAAGATATTCCACCATAGAAGACATGCGTAAAAAGGCGCCGGACTTCTATCTGTACAATGTGGAGCAGCTGCGGATGGAGATGGAGATTCGTAAACTCTCATACGCCATCAAGACCATGCGGCAGAACAAGGAGGACATCAACCAAATCCAGGAATTGAAGGCAAAGCTGGAAACTGTTCTCAAAAACAGCTTTGACAAATCCCAGGAGATGGAGGAGAAGAAACTGAAGAATATGGAGGCGCAGCTGAACGAGCTGAAGTTCCAGATACATAAACGCGCAGCCAACAGGGATCTTATCATACAGCAAAAACTCAAACTGCTTACGGAAAGCAACCAATAATGGAACATATTGAAGAATACCTGAAGTACTGCACTCCAAGAGTGAAGAAGATGTTTTTGGATGCAGTTGAAATCGGCAAGGCGGAAAAACTGGCATCGATTGGCCCCGAGCACATTTTGCTTGCAATGCTCCAGTCAAAGCCAAGCCAAGCACAGCAGGCGCTGCAAAATGCAGGTGTCACATACGAAGCAGTGCATAAACTGATTGTTCAAGAGCAAACAGATGAAGGCAAAGGGGCGACGCCAGCTACTCCTGCATTCACGGCAGACGTGGCAAAGATGCTGAAATTCGCCATCAGGGAGGCCAAGGCGATTCACTACAGCTATGTTGGCATGGAGCAGATTCTGCTGGGAATGTTCTTTATCAACCAGGGGCAAATTGCCGAGATTTTCAACCAGCTGCAAATCGACAAGAGCGAAATAAGGAATGAAATCCTCAAGGACCTGGATTCATCATACCTGCCTCTGGGACAGGGTACCATAGAGGATATAATCGAAACCAGAGATTCTGAAAGGGACGGGGAACCCAAGGCGGAGAAGGCACAAGGTGAAGCGTCTTCGCCAGATGGCGCCCAGGAGCAGCCTTCCCGCAAGGGCAGACGCGAGGCACGGCAATCAACGCTGAAGCCACAGAAGGAACAGCCCATGCAACGTTCACTTCTGGACCACTACGGCAAAGACCTTACCGAACTTGCCAAGCAAAGCATGTTCGACCCCGTCATAGGCAGGGAAAACGAAATACAGCGCATCACGCAGGTGCTCAGCCGCAAAATCAAGAACAACGTGGTGCTGCTGGGAGAGGCCGGCGTGGGCAAGACCGCAATCGTGGAGGGGCTTGCAATGAACATCGCGGCAGGAAAGGTGCCTGAAGTGCTGCGCAACAAGCACATCTTCTCGCTGGACGTGACCTTGCTTATCGCAGGCACTCAATACCGCGGAATGTTCGAGGACAGAATGGCCAAAATCCTCGCAGAATTGAAGAAAAGCAACAAATACATTCTGTTTCTGGACGAAATACACACCATCGTGGGCGCAGGCTCGGGACGGGAGGACGGTCTGGACATTTCAAACATCATCAAGCCCGCCCTCTCCCGCGGCGAAATACAATGCATAGGCGCAACCACAATCAAGGAATACCGCAATACAATTGAGAAGAACCAGGCGCTGGAACGCAGATTCCAGACTGTCATGGTAGGCGAACCCACGCCGGAGGACGCGGTGAAAATTCTCAAGGGCATAGCCCAGAGCTACGAGACGTTCCACAAGGTCAAATACAGCGACGAGGTTCTGGAGGCGGCGGTTTTCCTTTCAGTTCGCTATCTGCCTGCAAGGCAACTTCCTGACAAGGCAATCGACATCATTGACGAGACTGGCGCCATGGTAAGGCTGCGCGAATCAAGCAAGGACGAAAACCTGGGCAAGGAGCCGGCAATCGTGAACATCGGGCTTGACGACATACGCTCTGTCGTGTCTAAGATGTCAGGCGTTCCACTGGAAAAGATGAATGTGGAGGAGAGGAAGCGGATGCTGGAGATAGGGAAGGAGCTTTCCAAGACAGTAATCGGGCAGGAAAGCGCGGTTAATGCGCTGAGCAATGCACTAAAGCGCAGCCGTGCCGAGCTTGGCGACCCCCGCCGTCCCATAGGCTCGTTTCTGTTTGTAGGCCCCAGCGGCGTGGGCAAGTCCCTTATGGCGAAGGCATTGGCTGATTTCATGTTCAATGACAGGGAGGCCCTGATCCGCCTTGACATGTCAGAGTATGCGGATGGCTACAATGTTTCCAAGCTGCTTGGCTCGTCACCTGGATATGTGGGCTACGGCGAAGGCGGCCATCTCACGGAGAAGGTGCGGCACAAGCCATATTCAGTGGTGCTTTTCGATGAAATCGAGAAGGCGCATCCCCAGGTGATAAACATATTGCTCCAATTGCTTGAGGAAGGGCAGCTTACCGACGAGCAGGGAAACTGCATCAGCTTCAGGAACACCATCATCATAATGACCTCGAACCTGGGTTCCGAAAAAGGCGCGGGTCTGCATACGCTGGGCTTCGGCGAGCAATCACCCGACAATGAAAACGAGAAACTTCAGGAGCAGAGCATGAAATCAGTCAAAAGCTTCTTCAGGCCAGAGGTACTGAACCGCATTGACGAAATCGTGTTCTTCAGGCAGCTCAACGAAGATGACCTTAAGGCAATTGCCAGACTGGAGATTGACAAGCTGGAGAAGAGGCTGGAACGCATCAATGGCAAGCTGGATGTGGCCGACGATGTATTCGACGCAATCATGGAGAGGGCAAAGGCAAAGGAAGGCGGCGCCAGGCTAATAAGACGCGCAGTCGAGGAACTACTGGAAAACCGCCTGGCTGACGAACTCCTGAAAGAGGAACAGTCCAACAGACCATTCATCGCCCATATAACAAAGAACAGCGTCACAATAGAATGAACTACATGGCTCCAGCGTACTGATGAACACGCGCTATCGTAATATCATTCGGCGAGAGATATCAAAACAACACCAAACAATGCACAGGATGTCCGCAAATATGTCCATTTTTCGCAAGACAATGTTTTTTATGCCATGCATGGCCATTGCATTGCTTTCAGGATGCATTGCCATTCAGGAAACCACTGCTGGCTCATTGGCAATAATAAAGGAGAAAATGGGAGGGACTGACGCCACAAGCAGCCCTGCCCTGGCCCCTCATCCGAGCCAAGACATTGAGGAAGTGCTGGAAACTGAAATCGAGACCAACAAGTTCACACAAATATGGCATGGCATGGACGAACTTGCCAGCGACTATGACGATGTGCTTGCAGGCAACGACAAGTCCTGGTTCGGGCGCCGCTCCAAGAAATTGACCGAATCCGCATTGAAACTCATTGCCAGCAAGGCAGGCATTGAAAGTTATGAGAAAATCCTTGATATGCAGGATGAACTTGCGGAGGCGGAGAAGAAAAAAACTGAACTGATAGCCGGCCGCCTGGGCTATCCCGTAAGTTCACTCAATCCCCTTGCCATGACAAGGGAAAAATGCGACAAGCAAATCCAGAAAACACAGGAAAACATAGATACCCTCAATATTGAAATAAAAAAACAGACGACAATTTTGCTGCATGACCTGAACAGGCACGGCCAGATTGTAGATGCCAAGCATCTCAATTACCTGCTTACAGCCGCTGGAGGAGACGATATAATGAGCATGATGAACCTGGCCATTATCCTCAAGCAAGTGCAATACGCCATAGGCAAGCAAATAAAGGCTTCCTCACAGTTCAATGGAGCCCAGTTGCAGCGCTATGTCGGCATCCAGCTAGTACTGCTTCTGGCATACGAACAGGCGCATGTGGTGGCAATGGAGAACATCCAGAAGAAATACCTTCCCCGTCTGCAGGAAATACGGAGGAGTGCCGAAGCGAATCTCCAGGAGACAAAGACGCTGCATCAATCATCACAAGAAGGTGAAAACTACCTGATACAGAACATGCGCATAAGCGAAAACACAATAAAAATCGCCGGTCAGTACCGCACGGCACTTGAGGAAATGGGCAAAAGCCTTGAGAAATCACGCGGCAAGGTGCAACGCAACGTGGCCATAACACGCAATACATTCAAGACAGTGTCCACTGGCGCCAGTCTTCTCAAGCTGATTCAGGACAGTTCCCAAGACTATTCAGAACTCGTCAACTTCAACCCGCCTTTGATGGATACCATCTACTCGGATCAGATGATGGAGGCATTCCAGCAAGTCTCCGCGCAACTAAAAAAATAACAAATCATTATCAGCGCAGAGACACTAGTTTTCAACGCAGAGACGCAAAGACGCAGAGTTTTTTTGTTTTGCTTTTCAGCAATAAAAATCTGTCACTGAAATAATATCCTCATTAGTGACAGAACAAAAACAATAAAAACTCTGCGTCTCTGCGTCTTTGCGCCTCTGCGTTAAAAACTTGCGCCTCTGCGTTGAATTACTGGGGGAAACGGAACTGATGGCTTTTCATCCAGTCTATCCGCACCTGTCCTGACTTCGTGCTGAACGTGGCGCTGTCCTCGACCACCTTTTCCAGACGAATCCTATCCATAAGCACAGTGCCCGTCTTGCACATAAGCGTTTCCTCTTTTGCTGCCCCGCCTTGTCTAATCGACACAAGTGCAACTGAATCGCCGCGCAAGTCCACATAGATGCCCTTGTATGTAAGGGTAAACACGATATCAGGCTTCTTTGGCGGCGGATGCGGAGGCGCAACAACTATGGGCTTGACAGCCTCGGCCTTTGGCATCTCCTTGACTTTTGGTTCCTCTTTTTCAGGTGGGGCCACTGGCTTAGGCACTGGCTTGTCGCGATTGACAAGGACATACTGGAATGGATTGACTTTGCCCGCATCAGGCACCGCCGGCGTGAAAAAGTTTCCAGAAAGGGAATCCCATGGGAATATACGCAATGCCATTGGCTTCTTGCCCTTGATTTCAGGTGCAGACGGGGCCTCCAGCATGAACAGCACGAAGCACAGAATGCACAGAATGCACAGCAAGGTCATGACTGCACAAGCCATGCGCTCCCAGCACCTGCTTATTTTTACAACAATCTCCAGCATATTCAATTTTCAGGCTTGGCCTCGGTATTCGCCTGGTCTCCACTTGAAGGTTGCGGTTCCACGAAGAATGCGGAACATATTATGCGAAAATGCAGATTTTCCAATTCACGCCTTTCGCCTGGAGGAAAGTCAGCAGGTGGGGTGGAGTGAATCTCAATGCTCTTTATCGGCAGGAAACGCCTGCCACCCTGAAGACTCTTCGCAAATGAAATGAAGTTCTCCAGCTTGCCTTGCAGGCGCAACATGACAGGAAATTCCAGCAAGTAGGTGCGTTCACTGCCATCATTGAGGTATGCTCTGCTGCGCAATGCGCGTATGGCAGGCGCATTGTCCGTTGCCGCCTCAAAAGAAAGACCATTCTCCACAGCCTGCCCGACCAGAAAACGCAAGGTCCATAGTTTTAGCATCTGCTGATAGACTGGCTCGTTGCTGTCCTCATCTGGCGAAATAGTCGCCTGGCTTATATCCACGCTGCACTTCGCGCATTCGGAGTAAACCCTGTCATAGAGCACCTTGTAGTCAATACGGGTACTGCCCTCCACAAACTTCTCAACAGCAGACTGCTTTGCGGCAGTGCCGGACTCACCTGCGTATGCGGAATTGATTTCATCCGCAAAAGTCTGCATGGCAAGCGCCATTGCATTGCCAGCGACATCGACGAGACCCAGCCTGGTCTCGTCCCCTGCCAGGCTTGCTATGCAATCGGAAATATGGCGGGACAGGACAGCCTCGTCCAACTGTATGCCGCGTTTCTCAAGTTCAATGCGGACGGCCTCGGTTTCCTGCCTCATCGACTTGAGCCGACGCCAGCTGGGATACACCAGAAGCCACAGCACAAGCAGTGACAGCGCCAGACCCGACACTGTAATGTGCATCAGCCTGACGTGGCTATATGGCCAGTCCTTTAATTTTGGCTTGTACATATTCTATTGTGTTCAATTGCCGTTTTTACGCAGCACATCTTCCCTGATGAAATTGGAGTTCAATGGCAATTCCAGCAAGAAAGTGGCGTATTCACTGCCAAGGGCAGAGCTATTCCCGCCAAGGAAATTCAGCCATGGCAAATAGAAACTGCCTTTGAACTGCTCTGTCATCAATTCACTGCGGTCGTCCACATTGACGTATGCGCCGGAATTGAGCAACTTCTCCTGCACATCCTTCAGGATCTTGAACCTGGATTGGCCCATTGGCACAATGCCGCCGATGTATATCTTGTTCAGGATGCGCAAATCATTCACATTGACTAGCTTGCTTGCCGATGCGGTGGAACTGGGACGTGGTTCCTGCACATCAAAGAGATTCGCAGTTGAGGCGCCATTCCTCGTGGGAATTGGACTGTCCTCCTCATTCTTGCCATTGGAACGGGCAAAGGAATACTCGTCAGCAAGGTAAATGCCCCAGCTACTCTCCTTTTGACCTGGCTTCCACTGCGCCGCCTGCCAGATGCGCAAGGCCTCATAATAGCAATGGCTCCTGTAGATTGCCTCAACCAAAGGCAGCATCCTTTTCTGCTGGAAACGCATCTTGCCGTGCAATTCCTCCACCTGTGGCAGAAGCTGTGCGCACCTGTCCAGTTCAGC
Organism: Victivallales bacterium; assembly: GCA_017615955.1. Next base: position 11 of record JAFZZD010000083.1, on the reverse strand, counting down.
ACGTTCATTCT
>JAFZZD010000850.1 GCA_017615955.1 Victivallales bacterium | reverse complement strand
GCAAAACCTCAAATGTGAGCGCCGTAGCGGCGCTCACTCAGGTTGGGCAACTTGCCTGTTTTCGTCTGTTGTACAGCCAGACAGGTTGGCCAACCCGCACGGAGAAGTATCAGAATTTACTCATCAAGTTGGTCAACTTGAGTGAGCGCCGCCTCGGCGCTCACATTTGAGGTTTTGCCCTCTCTACTGTTTACTTAAACAACATGGATTGTACAATTGACGTATGTGCGGCGGTCGTTCTTCGGGGCGACCGCCTTTTGTTGGCAACGAGGCCTTCTGGAACCCACTTGGAGGGCAAGTGGGAGTTTCCTGGTGGCAAGGTCGGGGAGGCAGAGAGTCTTGCCGATCGCATCGAGCGTGAATTAGCTGAGGAATTGCAGCTGGTGGCGCATTGTTCAGGCGAGCTTTTTTCATTGGATTATGAGTATCCTGAAAAGCGGATTTGCCTGCATTTCATGGCGTGTGCCATAGACAATGAACCGCAGCCAGCAGAGGGGCAGAGCATTGGCTGGTTCAATGCGCAGGAGGCCCTTGCATTGGATCTGGCGCCTGCTGACGCCTTGGCATTGGAGAAATTGAAGCGTGCCTCCGAAGGTGGCGACGAGGGGCTTGCCCCAGAACTTGCCGGGCCAATCCTTGCCTTTATGAAAAGGCTTGCGCCAACCCAGGGGCAGCGCATGCCTGATTGGCTCAGGGTGGCGTTTTCAGGCGGCAGGGAGCGTTTGGGTATGTCAGGCCTGGTTCATGGCGGTGGGCTTCATACTGTGTGCGAGGGGGCAAAATGTCCCAACAGATGCGATTGCTGGAAAAGAGGCACTGCGACCTTCATGATCATGGGGGACACATGTACCCGCAATTGCCGTTTTTGCGCAGTCAACCATGGCAAGCCGCAGGCACCTGATCCAGAAGAGGCTGCCAAGTTGGCGCAAAGTGTTGCGGAACTCAAGCTGAAGTACGCTGTTGTCACCTGTGTCACCAGGGATGACCTGCCGGATGGCGGCGCCAATGCCATGGCGTCGGCGATCAAGGCAATTCGCTCCGTCTCGCCTGAAACCAAGGTGGAAGTCCTTTGCTCTGATTACAAAGGCGATATGGACTGCGTGGATATTGTCCTCGATGCCAGACCTGCGGTCTATGGCCACAATGTGGAGACAGTGGAGCGCCTTACACCTGCAATACGCAATATGGCAAGTTACCGCCGCAGTCTGGCTGTGTTGGAGCATGCATCGCGGAATCAACTGGGCATACTGGTCAAGTCGGGTATTATGCTGGGCCTTGGTGAGACGGATGATGAGATAAGGCAGACCCTGGAAGATTTGCGGAAGGCGGGCGTCAGCATGGTGACGATTGGCCAGTATCTTCGCCCCACGCGAAAGCACTGGCCAATATCAAAGTTATACACGCCGGCGGAATTCCAGCAATGGCAGGACTATGCCGAGAAGGAACTGGGCTTTGCCAAGGCAGTGGCGGGTCCCCTGGTGCGCAGTTCCTACATGGCTGAAGAGGCTTACAACGCAGGGGCGCATTAGAATTAAACGCAGAGGCACTGTTTTTTTTAACGCAGAGGCGCAGAGGCGCAGAGGCGCAGAGTTAGATAAAAAGGAAGAATGTAATGGCATACAATTGGGAACAGCTGACCCCTAGGCTTCAGGGAATTTTGGATGAGGCGACTGCAAAGGGCGAGGAAAAGGCATTGCAGCTGGAAATCTACGACCATGGGGAGAGGGTGATCAGCCTGGCCTCTGGAACGGACCAGAATGGCCGAGCAATAACCGTGGATGACATAATGCCGATTTTCTCCTGCGGCAAGCCTGTTATGGCAACTGCCGTGCATTGCCTGGTGCAGAAGGGGCTGATTTCATACGATTTGCGGGTGGGGGATGTTTGGCCTGAATTCGACTGCAACGGCAAGGAGAAGGTGCTGTTCTGGCACATTCTTACGCATCGTAGCGGCTTGCATATTCTTCCACCAGTGGACAAGCCAGACGACTATGGCAACTGGGAACTTATGTGCCAGAAGATGGCCGAGGCGACGCCTGCATGGGAGCCTGGAACGAAATGCGGATACCAGGGCATTACCCACGCCTGGCTGGTGGGCGAGACTGTGCGCCGTGCTGTGGGCAAGCCATTCAAGCAAGTCATTGAGGACGAGGTGTTCAAGCCACTGGGCATAAAGGATTTCTACTTTGGCACCACTCCCGAGGCGGATGCCCGCATGATCCGCATTGATTCAAGCGACTTCGAATCCGAGGAGAGCGGATGGTGCGGCACCTTCATACACAACGATGCCGTGAGGCACGGCTTTATCCCCTCTGCCAATGGCGTCACCAACGCAAAGTGCCTGGCCAGGCATTATGCGGCATTGATTGAAGGCGGTGTGGATGGTGTGCAGCTGCTGACCAAGGCCACCATTGACAATGCCACAATTCTCAGGCGCTGGGAGCAGGATCCCATCAAGAAGGGCAACTGGGCAAAGTTTGGTCTGGGATATGCGCTGGGGCCGGAGGACAATCTGGGTGACTTCTTCGGGCAGGGCGGCGCCGCTGGCTCTGAGGGCTTTGCCGTGCGCTCAAGAGGATTGGCTATCGCATTGACCAAGAACAGGCCCTTGCGCTCGTCCCCAGTCCATCCAATAAGGGATAGAGTTTCAGAGGCTTTGGGACTGGAAATCAGACATTGGTGACAAGAGAGTTACAGTTCTGTGCTCATCTTTAACGCAGAGTCGCTGAGGCGCGGAGGCGCAGAG
>JAFZZD010000849.1 GCA_017615955.1 Victivallales bacterium | reverse complement strand
TTGGTTTTTGTTGTTTTATTTTATGAACACCTTGAGTAGCGGGCTTTCCACACCTGCCTGAATAAGCAGGCATACCAATGTGACGCAGACTGCGGCGATCAGGACTCCTGCCACGTTTGCCAGCATGAAATCCCTTTTATTCATGCCCAGGGCGTATGCGCCTGCGGCACCTGTGTATGCGCCAGTAAGGGGCAGGGGAATGCCTATGAATATGGACACACCCCAGAAACCGTATTTCTTTACCTGTGGCGCCAGGCGTTCCTGCGCCCTGTCCAGATATCTATGGGCCAGCCTGTCCAGAAACGGGGATTTGCGCAGGATTCTCATGACAGGGTCAAGCAGGAAGAACACAGCCCATCCGATGATGATGTTGGACACGATGCATATCGCCACCACCATTGGCCATGGCATTGGGGTCCCGATGTGTTCGCCACCAAATATTCCCATGGGAATGGAGGCCCTCAGCTCAAGCCCTGGAATCAGCGTGATGAGAAAAAGAACGACGATGTTTTTCAGCATGGTTGGGGCTACAGCAGATTGATGTCCGCTTCCTGGCATTGCCTTGCCATGTCATCAGGCCAGATGCTGGCCTGCACTTCGCCGATGTGCGCCTTCTTCAGCAGGAACATGCATAGCCTGGACTGACCGATGCCGCCGCCGATGGACAGAGGCAGCTTGTTTTCCATAAGTGCCTTGTGGAATTGCAGCGAGAGGCGTTCCGTTGCATTGCGTATCTCAAGCTGGCGCTGCATTGCCTCTGGATTCACCCTGATGCCCATGGATGACAGTTCCAGGGAGTTGTTCAGCACCGGGTTGAATACCAGCAGGTCGCCATTGAGGCCATTGTGCCCGGGCGTGCTAGGTGTGGACCAGTCGTCGTAGTCTGGCGCCCGTCCATCATGGGGCGTGCCTGATATTGGAAGTGCACCGCCAATGCCGATCAGGAAGACCGCGCCGTATTTCCTCGTGACTGCATCCTCCCGTTCCTTGGGCGTGGCGTTTGGCATTTCCGCCTCCAAGTCCTCTGAATGAATGAAAGTAATCTCCTCTGGCAGTTGAGGACGTAGTTCTGGATATTCGTCCGCCACGAAATATTCCGTTCTTCTGATGGCGGTGTAGATGTGGCGAACGGTCTGCTTAAGGAAGTCCAGGTTGCGCTGTTCCTGGCTTATGACCTTTTCCCAGTCCCACTGGTCCACATAGAGGGAGTGTATATTGTCCAGTTCCTCGTCTGCCCTGATGGCATTCATGTCTGTGTAAATGCCTTCGCCCACGGGAATGTTCAGATGCGCCAGTTCCATGCGCTTCCATTTTGCCAGGGAGTGCACGATTTGCGCGGTTTTGTCTCCAATGTCCTTTATGTTGAATTGGACTGCTCGCTCAATGCCGTTGAGGTCATCATTTATGCCAGTTCCAGCCAATACGAAAAGGGGTGCGCTGGCGCGGTGCAGGTTTAACTCGAATGCCAGGTTCGCCTGGAAGTCAGCCTTGATCTTGCGGATTGCCTTTTCCGTGGTGAGGCAATCCAGAACTGGATGATACTGTTTGGGAATGAGTAGTTTTGACATAGGTTTGCCTTGTTTTTATGACTTCGCTCTGTTCCCCAAGAGGGTAGGTAATGGGCGCCC
>JAFZZD010000082.1 GCA_017615955.1 Victivallales bacterium | reverse complement strand
AATTGCGGGAATTGGGACACGCGCAGAGGGAAACTGGTCCTGGCAATGGGACAAGTCCTATTTTCCAGTGCTAAGCAAGGCGCTTCTGATATGCGAAGGCAAATGTGCGCCAGAGCTGCTTCCGCTGCCCCTGCCATTTGCTGAAGCACGGCAAGGAGGCGACAAATGAGCCCTCGCTGCAAAGTGCTTCTAATTTTGCTTATTTCCTGGCTTGCCTGCCTATGCGAGGAAGCTTCCATAGACGACCGCCTCCGCAGTATCCAGGTGGAAATCGAATCCAGCAGAAAAGCCGCAGAAGCTGCGCGCGGCAAAACGGAGGCCCTCTGGAAACGGCACTGCTCGCATGTGGCAGAACAGCAGAAAAAGGCGGAGGAGCTGAACGGGGAAATAGAACGCCTGGCAGAGGAGCTGGAAAGAATCAGCCAAGGCAACAACGACCTTGCGGCTAAGAATGCCGCGCTGAAGGAAGACGAGGCACGCCTGGCTGCAATGCTTGAACTTCAATCCACAGAAAGCGAACCATTGCAGGACAGCATCCAGAAAATTACAGCCAGTAGAATGGAGCGTCTTGGGCGGCTTTTGTCCAGCCCAGGTGAAAAATTCGCCGCCACGGCAATTGACGAAAACGGCATTGAGCTTGCTGGCTACTCAGCCTCCTACGGGCCGATAACGATATTCTTCCACAATGACGGGATTGGCCAGCTTTTCCAGGAAGACAACGCAAAACTGCCAAAACTCCACGGCCTATCGACATACGGCAGGAACGCCCTGCTCCTGGACATAACTGGCAGGCATCCCGAATTGCTGTCAGAGCCGTCTGGATTTGCCAGGCATCTGAAGCAGGGCGGCATCATGATGATTCCAATAATTGCCCTGGCGCTGCTGTGCATTGGAATACTAGCAATTAAGATTGTCTATTTCATGTCGCATACCTCTGCAAGCGAACTCAAGCTCCTTGATGAGGCGGCACAGAAATCCACGTCAAAAGGCGAGGCATTGGAGGACGAGCTTTTTGCGCTGGCACAGGATCTGGTCTCGCGCAGGGAACGGCTTCTGTTCTGGCTAAGCGTGAGCGCAACCGCCGCTCCCTTGCTCGGTCTGCTCGGCACCGTGACTGGAATGATTCACACCTTCAGCCTGATTACGGCATTCGGCGTGGGCGACGCCAGGCTGCTTTCAGACGGCATCTCAGAGGCTCTTGTCACCACCGAGGCTGGGCTCTGCGTGGCGATTCCAGCCCTGCTTTGCCACGCCTGGCTCAGCAGACTTGTGCGCGGCCATTCGGCAAGGCTTGAGAGGAAAATCGCGAAGCTAATCCAATAAAAACGGCAGGGCACCATGAGTCAGGCTATCATAGATTACTTCAGGACAGGCGGTTTCCTCATGCTTCCCATAGTCGCCGTCACATTCATTGTGTGGCTTGGCTACTTCTCCACGCTAAGGACTATACGGAAAGGCGGCATGGACATTTCTGCCGAACTGCATTTCATGGGTGCCATGGTGGCAGCCGCCCCGCTGCTGGGACTGCTTGGCACGGTCATCGGCATCATGGACGCATTCCAGGCAAGCGCCACCGCTGGCGCCTGCGCCGCATCGCCATTGGCGGACGGCATTGGAAGGGCGCTTGTCACGACACAGGCGGGACTCGCCTCCGCGATACCAGGCGCCTTTGCAATCGCGCATCTGAGACATCTTAGCAAAAGGCACAATGCGTAAACGCCATATAAAACTGCAATCCGACAAGACGGCTGAAATCAATATGTCGCCTATGGTGGATATGATTTTCCTGCTGCTGATCTTCTT
>JAFZZD010000848.1 GCA_017615955.1 Victivallales bacterium | reverse complement strand
TGATGAATCTCGGAGTGGGCGACAATGGCGTTAGGATACTGAAGGAGGAGACGGTGAAATCGATTCTTGCACTTTCCACGCGCCCGAAGGGATTTGGCGGATATTCACTGGGGCTTACAGCCCCCGAGACGGACAACGAGGACCAGTGGTTTGGCCACGGCGGCGCCTGGAGCACCAACTGCTGGATCAACTGGCACAAGCGCAGACTAAAGCTCTTTGCCACGCAGCTTGTCGGCAAGCCAGGCAAATACACCAAGGCGCAGCACGACGCCTCCGAAAAGTTCTTCAAGGAGCATTTTGACAGGAGTGCTGCCGACGAGTACACTGGCAGAATGAAATGAAAACGCTGGCGGCAGGCGTGAATTCAAAAACCGCATGTCGTTTCTTTTATTCGATGTTTTCAACAAAGGCGCTGGATCATGGAAAATTTCAATTTGAGCGTGCCCCTTATTGAGAAGAAGTTCTTCGAGATGGTCAATACGGGAAATTTCAACAGGAATGCCTGTCCTCCATTCGAGGACAGGGCCTCCTGGGAAAAGCTGTTGCAGGTGCCGCATTATAGACAAGTGGCCGAGGCGGTGATCCAGGATGCCGAGAAGCTATTGGACAAGCCCATTCCCACGCTGCTCGCCTCCGAACGGCGCAGATACGTGCTGGACGGAAACAGGATGGACTTTGAAAACCAGTATTTTGCAAGACGCAGCAATCTGGGGCTGCTGGTCAGCGCACTTTGCCTGACTGGCGATACGGACAGATTCCTGCCTCTGACATTGGACTACATCAATGCAATTCTCGAGGAGTGGACCTGGGTCGTGCCCGCCCATCTGCAATGGGAGAACGGCTATCCCTCCGCCGTGCAGGGGGCTGACTTGTTTGCATGTGACACGGCTGCCACATTGGGCCAGGTGCTGATGCTGCTTGAGGGGCTTTTGCAGAAGAGCTGGGCGTCATTGGCGGAGCGTATCCGCAAGGAGGTGCTTCAGCGTGTCGTTTATGCCACCCTGAATCCTGACACATTGAGGCTTTGCTGGTGGTATTTCAGTGAGTTCCCCAACAACTGGACGCCATGGTGCGTTTACAATTCATTGCAGGCAGCCGTTGCATGTGAAAGGGATTCAAAGAAGCTTGACTCACTGTTCCAGCATTATGTCCCAGCGCTTACACGCTTTGTGAACTATGCGTTTGACGATGGCTATTGTCATGAAGGGCCGATGTACTCGCTGCTTGGCGCCGGGATGCTGTTCAAGTGCCTGGCGATGATGGAGCGGATGGTGCCTGGCTGCACGGAGGATATTTTATCGCTTGAAAAACTGCGGCGCATGTTCAATTTCCCAGGAGAGCTGCTGATGGGCAAAAAGTATTTCCTGAGCTATGGTGATTGCCAGCCTTGCCCGAGGCCGATGTTGTCCGTGGCTGGGCAGGTCGCCGCCAAATACGGTGCGCCAGGCATGATTGAACTTACCAGAATGCTTGGTCCGTATTTCTGGCGAATCACAAATCACTATGGCGATTTGGAGGATATT
>JAFZZD010000847.1 GCA_017615955.1 Victivallales bacterium | reverse complement strand
GAGTGACCATTGCGGCAGATAAGTAGTTGAAAAGAGGATTTCATGGACGAGAAAGAGATGATATTTGACGGGCATATTCACCTTCAGCCAGGGGCATTTCCAAGCCCAGCCCAGTTTTGGGAACGTGCGCGAAGCGCGGGTGTCTTTGGCGGCTGCCTTTTCAGTCTGGCGCCATACAGATACCGTCCTTTGCCTGATGCGAAGGACTGGAGGCAAAGGCTGGATGTCATTCTGGACTTCGCTTCGCAGATTCAGGGATTCTATCCCTTCTTCTGGATTGACCCCACTTCTTCCGATGTGCAACTGCAGGTGGAAACGGCCTGCGAAATGGGCATTCGCGGCTTCAAGGTAATCTGTTCAGATTTCTATCCCGAGGAGGGCGAGAAATGCTATCGTATGATTGCTGAGGCGAAGATGCCGCTTGTCTTTCATTGCGGTGGCCTTTGGAGCGAGGGCATTTCCAACAAATACAACCGCCCCACCAACTTTGAATTTCTGGCGGCGATCCCAGAGCTGCGCGTGGCGCTGGCGCATTTTGGATGGCCATGGTGCGATGAGCTGATTGCGCTCTATGGCAAATTCGTTTACTTGAAGCGGCAGGGCGCAAGCACAGCCAGCCTGTTTCTGGACACCACGCCTGGAACTCCCGCGCCTTATCGAAAGGATGTGCTTCACAAGGTGCTTTACTGCTGTGCGGATGCAGTGGACAATTGCTACTTTGGCTCCGATGCCTGCATAAACAACTACAGCTGCAAGGCACTTCAGTTGCTGAAGGATTTGGACAAGCCTATTCTTGACTCAATTGCCGATGACTTTGACAACGCTGATTTTCCAAAGGAGATGAGCGTCTTCAACTTCGAGGACACATCGAATCTCTACGACAGATTTTTCAGGAAAAATTATAGAAGATTCGTTTTGGGCGAGTGAAATCGCAAAGGAGCTGACATGAGACTGATGGCAATTATGTGTTTGATGTTCTGTGCAATGGGTATGAGCCAGGAATTCCCTGCGGAGTTCAAGGTGGCATCAGGGGATGTTGAGGTGCGCCTGACAAAATCCTCCTTTTGGAACCTTGCTGGAATCTGGTATAGGGGAAAGGAAGTTTGCCGTTCGCAGGGCGCCATCAGCGGAACCACGCTTAACTTTGAGCGCAAGGGATGGTGCGGCTCAGGCCATAAGGACAGTGGACTCTCCGAGCAGATTGAGGACGTGAAGTTTTTCCTTGACGGCGCGGAGTGGACGCCTGCCGAGGGCACAGTCAAGGCCGCTCGCTTTGAAATGCTGAAGCGCTCCAGGCTTTATTCGGCAATAGTTCAGTATCACCTTTACATTGTCGGTAACAGCATTATCGAATGCAATCAAGTGGAGTGTCCTGAAAAGGTCGGAAACGCCACTATCTACCACGCAATGCACCCATGGGCCAAGCAGTTCGCGAACTACATCTACCAAGCCCGCAAGGATGAAAAACTGGAAGGCGAATTCAGCAACGAGAAGCGTACCTCTGAATTCAAAAAGTATCCACTGTGCTTTGCCTCGTTTTCACCTGAATGGGCATGCTCATGGCTGACTTTGGTGCATACCCCTGCGAATTTCGCAACAGCTGACGGCTTTGACATCACAAATAGACTTGTGGACAGAAAGCTGTATTACGTGCCCGTCCGCGGCGGCCTTATCAGGGCTGGCTGGAAAACCGCCAGCATAGTGGGAACCACCATATTCGACGCAGACAATCTGGAGACCTTCACGCGGAGGACACCAGAGATTCAGGCCGAACTTCAGAAGCTTATTGGGGAAATTAACCCTCTAAAATGACGGGGACGGCGAGATTTAGCCTGTTTTTCCCGTAGTTTTCAATAGAGACGATTTCAAAACTATCGCGCCAAGCCGCAGACTGTCGGTTTGGCGCGATAGTTTTTTTTAAATTACCTCATGTGGGTGCTCCATTTCCTGACTCATTTGGGCGTCATTTTTTGTCTTTGCATTGCATTGAGAAAAAGGCAAGTTTAGTTATATTACAGCCACGTGCATAGATACCCAAAGAAAAAGAGGTTGCGGATATGGCAGACGAATTACAGGCACTGTTGAACAAGATTGTTGACGAGGAACTCAGCAAGACTGAAGGGACCAAGGAGAAAATCCTGGCCCAGGCCAAGGCTGAGGCGGAGACCATACTTAAGAATGCCCGCAGCGAGGCGGACGAGATCATCAGCTCTGCCCAGAAGGAGGCCCAGGTGTTTCGCGTCAAGGGCGAGGAGGCGTTGAGGCAGGCCTCACGTGACGTGTTGCTGTCCCTTCGTGGCACCATGGATGAGAGAATCAAGGCAGTCGCGCTTGCCGTGGCAGGAAAGGAACTCTCTGGCGAGGCACTTGGAAAGGTGCTGGTGCACCTTATCGAGGCATTCCTCAAGCAGGACGGCAACGAGGACAGGCTTGAAGTGCTGCTGGACGAAAAGGAGCAGCAGGTTGTGGAGAATGCGCTGGCCGCCGCGCTGGATGCAGATCTGCGTGCCCGCTGCCAGCTGTCCCCAGTGGCGGGCATGGGCAAGGGCTTCAAGCTGGTATTCAGCGGAGATAGCGTTGTGTATGACTTCAGCGACCAGGCATTGGCGGAGACATTGGCGAGCCACCTCAGCGGTCGTCTGGCCGCAATAGTTTCAGGCAATTAAGGCAATGGGCGTGGACCTCTTCTATTTCATATCAAGCCTGCCTACACTAGGACTTGACGGGCAATGCCCCTTGACGGCGACGCAATTCCTGCAGCAGTGCCGCGAATTGCTGGGCGATGACATTGCTGACAGGCTGGAACGCATACGCCTTGTGCCAGACAACACATCGCCAGTGGATGACACTGTGGCGCAGTGGTATTCCTTTGAGACGTACCTGCGCAATACATTGTCTGAACTGCGCCGTTCACGTCTTAAACTACCGCCGCAGGATACAGGTCGGCAAAGCAAGGAGCAGTTCTACTTATACAGGAAGCAGATTGAGGAGGCAATGGCATTGACCTCCACGGTGGCCAGGGAAAACAAACTGGATGCAATGAGGTTCGCATATCTTGGCGAACTTGAATCGGCGCATTACTTTAACCTGCCATTGCTGGAGTTGTATCTGCTTAAGTTGCTTATAATCGACAAGCGTTCCGGGCGCAAACTGCCCGAAGGACGCGCCACTTTTGACAGGATGCTTGAGGCGGGCTTCGCACAGGCGGGAGAAAAGCGCATAGGTGATGAACTTTAAGGATATTTCAGAATGAACGAGCAATTCCAAACAGGTAAAGTCACGGGCGTCAACGGTAATATGGTAAGTGTGTCCTTTGACACGCGCGTGACACAGAACGAAGTCGCCTTTGTACTGGCGGGGGACGGAACCAGGCTGAAGGCTGAAGTTATCCGCGTCAGGGGACGCGAGGCGGACATACAGGTGTTCGAAAGCACCACTGGCGTCAAGGTGGGCGATGCCGTGGAATTCACGGGCAACCTGCTGTCGGTTGAACTGGGTCCTGGTCTGCTGACACAGGTCTATGACGGCTTGCAGAACCCGCTGCCCGAACTGGCGGCCCAGACCGGCTATTTCCTCAAGCGCGGCCTTTACGTGTATCCGCTGGACAGGGAGAAAAAGTGGCAGTACACCCCAGTCGCCAAGACGGGCGACGTCCTGTTGGCTGGCGACACGGTGGGCACCGTGCCAGAAGGCATATTCACACACAGAATCATGCTGCCCTTCGCCTGGCAGGGCGAGTGGACTGTGACCTGGACAAAGGAGCCAGGCGAATACAACATCAGCACCGTGGTGGCGAAAGTTTCCTGCAACGGCCAGGAACGTGAGGTCACAATGGTGCAGACCTGGCCTGTCAAGGTGCCAATCACCTGCTATGCGGACAAGTTGCTGCCCCAGGAGCCACTGGTGACCCAGATGCGCATCATCGATACCTTCTTCCCCGTGGCAAAGGGCGGAACATTCTGCACTCCTGGACCATTCGGCGCAGGAAAGACGGTTTTGCAGCATGCCTTGTCCCAGCGCTCTGAGGTTGATGTGGTAATTGTGGCGGCCTGTGGTGAGCGTGCTGGCGAAGTCGTGGAAATCCTCCGCGAATTCCCGCATCTGGACGACCCCAGGACGGGACGCCATCTCATCGACAGAACCATCATTATCTGCAATACCAGTTCAATGCCTGTGGCAGCCCGTGAGGCCTCCATCTACACCAGCGTCACATTGGCGGAATATTACCGCCAGATGGGCTTGAGCGTGCTTCTGCTGGCGGATTCCACATCACGCTGGGCGCAGGCATTGCGTGAGGAATCAGGACGCCTGGAGGAAATCCCCGGCGAAGAGGCCTTCCCCGCATACCTGGAATCACTGGTAGCAAGTTTCTACGAGCGTGCTGGTCTTGTTAAACTGAAGGATGGCAACACTGGCTCCGTCACGATATGCGGTGCAGTCAGTCCTGCAGGTGGTAACTTCGAAGAGCCGGTCACACAGGCGACACTGAAGGTTGTGGGTTCCTTCCTCGCACTGTCCAGAGACCGCGCCAATGCCCGCCGTTATCCCTCAATTCATCCATTGGATAGTTGGAGCAAGTACAACAGCATAGTTGCGAAGGACAAGGTGGTCAAGGCAAGGGCAATGCTCAGGGCTGGCAATGAAGTGAACCAGATGATGAAGGTGGTGGGCGAAGAAGGCACTCCTGTCAATGACTTCGTTACATACCTTAAGAGCGAATTCATAGACAATGTCTATTTGCAACAGAATACATTCGACAAAGTCGATAGCGCATGCGGCGCCGAACGGCAGAAATATGTGTTCGACAAGCTGCTTGGCATTATAGAGAAGGATTTCAACTTTGCGGACAAGGACCAGGCGAGAACCTATTTCCAGCGCTTGAGGCAGCAGTTCATCGACTGGAACTACACTCCATGGGATTCCATCTCCTTCCGCGACGCTGAAGCGGCCATAGATAAGATGCTGCAGGAGGCCTGACAACAATGAAGAAAATCTACAATCGCATCATCCAGATAAGCGGCAACGTCATCACCGTCGAGGCGGACAATGTGGCCAACGGCGAACTTGCCGAGGTCAAGAGCCAGCGCGGCATATCATTGGCACAGGTGATTAGGTTGGACAAGAGCAAGGTCTATTTGCAGGTCTTCGCGGGAAGCCGCGGCATCTCGACGGACAGCGAGGTACGCTTCCTGGGACGGCCCATGAAGGTGTCCGCTTCCGAGGCCTTGCTGGGGCGCATCTTCACTGGCAACGGCACTCCCAGGGACAAGGGACCCGCATTGCAGGACAACCTGATTGACATCGGTGGCCCCTCTGTGAATCCCGCCAACCGTATCATTCCACGTAAGATGATACGTACTGGCATTCCCATGATTGACATTTTCAACACATTGGTTGAAAGCCAGAAACTGCCTATCTTCTCCGTGGCAGGCGAACCCTACAACGAACTGCTTGCCCGCATAGCCATGCAGGCGGAGGTCGATGTGATCGTGCTGGGCGGCATGGGTTTGAAGTACGATGACTACCTGACATTCAAGGAGACATTGGACGAGCACGGCGCGCTGTCACGAACAGTGATGTTCATCCACACCACCTCCGACCCGATCGTGGAGTGCCTGCTGGTGCCGGACATGGCGTTGGCCGTGGCGGAATATTTTGCCACCGAGCAGAACAAGCGTGTCCTCGTTCTGCTGACGGACATGACCAACTTCTGCGATTCACTGAAGGAAATCGCTATCACCATGGAACAGATTCCTTCCAACCGCGGCTATCCTGGTGACCTGTATAGCCAGTTGGCCTCACGCTATGAAAAGGCGGTTGACTTTGAGACGGCGGGTTCCATCACGATCCTGGCTGTCACCACAATGCCGGGCGACGATGTGACGCACCCAGTGCCAGACAACACTGGATACATCACCGAAGGGCAGTTCTATCTGGTGAACGGGCATATCGAGCCATTCGGTTCGTTGAGCCGCCTCAAGCAGCAGGTCAACAGCGACACACGCCCTGACCATCGCGCACTGATGGACACCATGATACGCCTCTATGCGGAATACCGCGAGGTGCTGGAAAAGCAGTCCATGGGCTTCCGCATGAGCAAGTGGGATGAGAAACTGCTCAAGTACGGCGCACAGTTCGAGGCGAAGATGATGGACTTGAGCGTGAACATTCCATTGGAAGAGGCCCTGAACCTGGGCTGGCGCATCCTGGCCGATTGCTTCGAGCCGGCTGAAACTGGAATCAAGACTGACCTGGTACGTGAATACTGGCCAAAGAAATAATCCACAAACCGCAAACAATCGGAGCCGCTGGCTTCAGCCAGCGGAAAAGACATGACTTTCCGAGAGTTTTGAAATCTCCTCGGTTGACAATTGATTGAACTGTTGCAAATGAAGCATCAAGATGCCTAAGATAAAGCTGACAAAAAACGAGCTGAAGATTCAGCGTGACGCGCTGAAGATGTACCAGCGCTATCTGCCTACCTTGCAGCTCAAGAAGCAGCAGCTTCAGCTGGAAGTGCGCAAGATGCGCGAGCAGGCTGCCAGCGTTAGGCGTGCCATAGACGAGGCCGCCCAGGGCTGGAATGAAGTCTATCCACTGTTGAGTGGCTCGGATGCGGAAGGGCTGGAGAACCTGCTGGAAATCAGGGAATGGCGCGTGGGACGCAGGAATGTGGCCGGCATTGACGTGCCTGTTTTCGAGGATTTGCTTTTCGAGGCCCCCGCATACGACATGTATCTGACGCCGGTCTGGTTCGACGATGTGTCCGAGATGCTGCGTTCACAGATTGCATTGAAACTGAAGAACAAGCTGATGGAGGAGGCATTGTCCCTGCTGGAGCAGGAGTTGCGTGTCGTGACCCAGAGGGTGAACTTGTTTGAAAAGGTGAAGATCCCCGAGGCGAAGGAGAACATACGCAAGATCAACATCTCCATCGGCGACCAGCAGACCAATTCCGTGGGCCGTTCCAAGATCGCCAAGGGCAAGTGTGCCGCGCGGGATGCCGCTTCCTACGGTGATGGAGAAGAAGCGTAACGGGGGGATTTGAATATGATAGAACCTATGCGAAAAATTACGCTGGCCTGCCTTCAACGGGATAGGCAGACGGCGATTGACAGGCTTCAGGCTCTTGGCACGGTGCATATCGTGAATAGTGCGCCAGTCAATTCCCAGGAGTTCGAACGGCTTGTGCGCTTGCAGGCGATGCTGGCCAGCGTGCAGTCCGCCATAGATGCATTGCCGCCTGGCATTGAGCCACAGCCTTCCGCCAAGTTGGAGCCAGCGGTCGCTCTTGCCAAGGCGCAGGAGATGATAGCCGCCATTAAAAAGACGGAGGCGCGTGTGGAGGAGTGCCAGAAGGCAATCGAGCAACTTAAGCCATGGGGTTCATTCTCAGGTGACTTGCTGAAGGCATTGGCGCGGCATGGATTGTACATTTATCTGTGCATTGTGCAGGGCAAGCAAGTCCCTGAAATGCCAGAGGACGCAGTTGCCAAGGTGATTTCCGTGAGCAATGGCACCATATACTTTGCCGTGTTCTCTGCCAAGCCAATTGAGGAAGGCCTTTTCACGCCAGCACCCTTGCCGGAAAACAAGGGGCTTCACCAATGGGAGGCCAAACTTGCCAAGGCGCAGGAGCAGCTCAAGGAGCAGCAGGGCGCATTGGCTGGCTTCGCCATCGCCAACAAGGAAAGCCTGGCGGACGAAGACAGGAAGATACGCGGAATGAAGTCCTTTGTGCAGGCCAGGGATGGCATGGAACTGGAAGGGCGTTTTGCGTTCCTCAAGGGCTATGT
>JAFZZD010000846.1 GCA_017615955.1 Victivallales bacterium | reverse complement strand
CCAGCCAGACATGATGATGCCCACGGAGCCAGTGTGGAATAGCCCCTTCACCTGCCTGCCCATCTCCATGCTGTATTTGAGGCCCTCGAATTTCGTGCCGAAGGTGGCGCCGTTCTTATGCCCCGTGTATCTGCCGAAAGTCATTGGGGTGGCGGCCTCCGTGTAGTCGCAGATGCTGCGGATGTTGGGCACGTATTCCGTCAAGGCGTCCAGCGTGTCCTCGATCATTGCGGCTTTGGAGGTCTTGTATTGCTCTTTGGTGAGCGACGCCCAGTCCTGGTATTTTGCGTTCATGGAGGCCACGATGCTGTACCTGTCCGTGCCAGGTCGTATTTCGGGATAGTACACCGAGTAGGTCCTGCTGGTGATGTCCCTTGAGCAGAGTGCCTCGCTGTCGAATACCGGATAGTTGGATGTGAAAAGCAAATCGCCGATGAAGGGCAGCTTTTCGCCTGGCTTGATGCCTATGTACACCTGGCAACTGGATGTGCTGAGTCGGACCTGGTTCAGACCAGAGACGAACTCCTGCTGGAAATGCTGGTCACCCACCAGCTCATGCACCAGTCTCGGCAGGCTGCCATTGAAGATCACTACTTTGCATCCGATCTCCTTGCCGTTGAGAAGCACGGATTTTACATGACCTTCCTCCACGCAAATGCCGCCTGCCTGACAGCAGGTTTCCACATCCACGCCAGAGGCGAGCAGTTCCTTCTCCATCATGGACAGCATCAGGTCCGTGCCGCCAGTGAATGTATAGACGCCTTCGCTCATGAAGTTGCCGAATACAATGCCGTAGGAAATAGCAGGCTCGTGGAGAGTGGAGCCATTGGCGTATGCGATGGGTTCCATTAGAAAGCGCCAGATGTCAGTCCTGCCAGGGAAGAAACGCTGGAAAAGCTGCAGTGTGGTATCCTCGTTGCGGTCGTAATAGTTCATTGCGGCGAGGGCCGCGAAGAATGCGTCCACAGTTTCCCTTGCAATGCCGAAATGTCCAGTCAGCTTGGCGGTGAAGTCCTGTGTGTCGAAGGTGCTTTCCAGTTTGTACTGCGGATTGCAGAAGCGTATGGAGCGGACCTGGCTCACCCTGTCCGAAAAGTCTTTTCCCCAATAGCGACGCAGGCTTTTCTTCATGCCCACGGGGAAACCATGCAGAGCCACGTCGAAGATATGCCCTTTGCGCCTGAAATATGTGGCAAGACCGCCCAGCTGGCTGTGCTGTTCCACAAGGAGCACGCTGTGTCCAGCCCAGGCCATGCGCCTGGCCGCAGTCATTCCTCCCAGGCCACTGCCTACAACTATGACGTCATATCTGTCCTTCATGCGTAAATACAAAAAAAGCAGGAAGCCAAATTAAAAGACCTCCTGCATTGAAAGGAATGGAGCGGGCGAACGGACTCGAACCGTCGACAGCCACCTTGGCAAGGTGGCGCTCTACCAACTGAGCTACGCCCGCATCTCTTGATGTAAAAAACTGGAGCGGGCGAACGGACTCGAACCGTCGACAGCCACCTTGGCAAGGTGGCGCTCTACCAACTGAGCTACGCCCGCACTCTTGTTTCTTTTGAAAACGTGGCTTAATTTACCGCCTTAGCCCATTTTTGCAAAT
>JAFZZD010000845.1 GCA_017615955.1 Victivallales bacterium | reverse complement strand
GTGAAGCCGTACTGCTTTGCCAGCAGGTCGCAAGGAGCGGAGGCGCCGAAGTGGTCGAGACCGATGGAGAGGCCGTTCTGGCCCACATAGCGTCCCCATCCGAATGTGGAGGCTGCTTCCACGGAGATGCGCTTGGTGGCTGCCTTTGGCAGAACGCTTTCCTTGTATTTTGCGGGCTGCTTTTCGAAGAGTTCCCAGCTGGGCATTGAAACCACGCGGACCTTGATGCCCTTTTCGCGGAGCAGTGCGGCTGCGCCGATGATCACGTTCACCTCGGAGCCGCTGGCCATGAGGATGATGTCGAAGTTCTTGTCATCGGAGACAACGTATGCGCCCTTGGACACATCCATCTTCTTTGCCACCACGTCTGCATCCAGGTTGTTCAGGTTCTGCCTTGTCATGCACAGCACCACTGGACCCTGGGCCTGCAATGCGGCTGCCCATGCCTGGGCCGCTTCATTTGCCTCGGCTGGACGGATGGTGGTCAGGCCAGGAATGGAGCGGAACATCGCCAGCTGCTCGATTGGCTGGTGGGTCGGGCCATCTTCGCCCACGAAGAATGAATCGTGGGTGAACACATAGATTTCGTGGAGGTTCTGCAATGCGGCCAGGCGCAGCGCTGGCTTCATATAGTCAGAGAACACCATGAATGTGGAGCTGAACGGGATTGTGCCTGTGAGGGCAAGACCATTGCTGATGAGGCCCATGGCCAGTTCGCGGACGCCGTAGTGGATGTTGCGGCCAGCCCAGTTTTCCGGACCGAAGTCGCCAGCGCCCTTCAGGTATGTCTTGGTGGATGGGTTCAAGTCTGCGGAGCCGCCCACCAATGCGGGCACCAGTTCCGCCGCCTTCTGCATGATCGTGCCGCCAGATGCGCGTGTCGCTGTTGCCTTCTGGGGAGCAACTGCCATCAACTGTGCGCAGATGTCCTTCGGGACTGCCTTGTCCAGGAGAGCCTTCGCGGCTGCCTTTGCGTCCTTGTCCAGTGAGGCGATGAACTTGTTGTACTTCTTGTTCCATTCAGCGGCCTCCGCCTTCCTTGCGGCGATGGTGTCATTGCAGAGCTTGCGGACATCTGCGGGCACCACGAAGGACTTCTGTGGATCGAAGCCCAGGGCTTCCTTGGTCAGAGCCAGTTCGTCTGCTCCGAGAGGTGCGCCGTGGCAGGCTTCCTTGCCAGCCAGGTTTGGCGAACCCTTGCCGATGGTGGTCTTGCCGATGATGAGGGTGGGCTTGCCCTTGGTGACCTTTGCCATCTGGATGGCGGCGCGGATCTGCTTCACGCAGTTGCCGTTGATGTTGATGATGTTCCAGCCGTATGCGGCGAAACGCGCACCCACATCTTCAGTGAAGGTGATGTCAGTGTCGCCTTCGATGGAGATCTTGTTGCTGTCGTAGAAGACGATCAGGTTGTCCAGCTTGAGGTGGCCAGCCAGTGAGCAGGCTTCGTGTGAGGTGCCTTCCATGAAGCAGCCGTCACCGCTGATGACATAGACCTTCTGGTCGAAGAGGCAGTCGCAAGCGCCAAGACGCGCCTTCTGCTGCTTGAGGCCGATTGCCATGCCGACTGCGGAGGCAAGACCTGACGCCAATGGGCCTGTGGTGACTTCCACGCCGCGTGTGTGGCCATATTCAGGATGGCCTGGGCACTTGCTGCCAAACTGGCGGAATTGCTTCAGGTCGTCAATTGTCAATCCCATGCCAAAGAGGTGGAGGAGTGTGTAGATGAGCATTGAGCCGTGTCCAGCGGAGAGGACGAACCTGTCGCGTCCGATCCAGTTTGGATCGTCTGGATTGAACCTCAGGAAGTCGTTCCAGAGAGTGAAGGCGTAGTCAGCCGCGCCCATAGGCATGCCTGGATGGCCTGAATTGGCCTTCTGTACACCGTCCGCCGCCAGGATACGCACTGTATCGATGGCCTTTTTGAAGGTTTCGCACTTGCAGTTCATTTGATTTCTTTCTCCTTGATTTTTGGAATTTGGTTAACTATCAGCGCCAAACTAAGCGTTTGCAATTTGATTATTCCTGATGCCTGGATGCAGGCTGCCCCGCTTTGAGCCAGGCGATTATGAATTGGTCGATGTCGCCGTCCATGACGGCGGAAATGTTGCTGGTTTCAGTGTCGGTCCTGAGGTCCTTGACCTGCTGGTATGGCTGGAACACGTAGGAGCGAATCTGGTTGCCCCAGGCGTTGTCTCCCTTGGCTGCGGATTCGGCGGCATGTTCCGCGCGGCGCTTTGTTTCCTCCAGGTCATAGAGGCGCGCCTTCAGGATGCGCATTGCGTTTGCCTTGTTCTTGTGCTGGGAACGCTCGCTCTGGCAGGTTACGACGATGCCGGTGGGCAGGTGGGTGATGCGCACTGCCGAATCGGTCCTGTTGATGTGCTGGCCACCTGCGCCAGATGCGCGGAATGTGTCTATTCTCAAGTCGGATTCCGCAATCTCTATGTTTATTTCGTCATTGATTTCGGGAAGCACATCCACAGAAGCGAATGATGTGTGGCGGCGTTTGTTGGCGTCAAATGGTGATATTCTGACCAGGCGGTGCACGCCTTTCTCGGCCTTCATGTATCCGTATGCAAATTCGCCAGTCACCGTGAAAGTCACGTATTTCGTGCCGGCTTCGTCGCCGGGCTGTATATCTGCGATTTCGTAGGTGAAGCCTCTGTTTTCAACCCAGTGGAGGTACATGCGCAGCAGCATGGAGCACCAGTCGCAGGCCTCGGTGCCGCCCGCGCCAGGATGGATTGTGACGATGGCGTTGTTATGGTCCAGCTTGCCTGAAAGGAAGCAAAGGAATTCCAGCCTGTCCAGTTCCTTGAACAATGTGTCGGCCTGCTGCTCTGCCTCGTCGTAGAATGCGGAATCTTCGCCTTCGGCCTCCGCCAGCTCCTGCATTGTCTGCAGATCATCCAGCATGGCCGTTGTCTTCTTGTATGGCTCCAGAAGATTTTTCAATGAACTGACTTCCGCAACGATTTCCTGGGCTGCCTCGCGACGGTCCCAGAAGTCGTTCCTTGTCATTTGCGCCTCAAGCAAATCCAGTCTTTCCTGCTTGCTTGGGACGTCAAAGAAACCCCCTCAAGTGTTCGAGACGCTCATTGGCCTCACGCACTTTGTTTTGCAATTCTTCCTTAAGCATTGTCTTTCCCAGTTAATTATATGACCGCTCCGAATGCATTTTTATGGCGGAATTGCCTGTAATATAACTCCAATATGCAATTATGTAACAGCGTTGGCTTCATTTTTAACGGAATAGGGCAATGAGGACAGCGGAAATGGGGCAGTTTCCTCCCTTTGGGTTTCCATGTGCCGATGGCGTCCATGTGAGCGCCGTTCGGCACTCATTCAGGTTGCCTTGACGGGAACGTGCAACCAGCATCAACATCGCTGGTTGAGATTGCTCATAAAATCATTCGGTGCCCCATCGCCTTCTGGCTGTCAAAATATTTTTTTTGCTTTTTACATTCTGGAATGAGGCTATATATTATCGCAATTTTTGCAGTGTCTGCCTGTTTGGTTTTCCGCAGGGCAGGACGATTATCAACCCTTAACTTATGGGGGAACATGAGTTGGAAGACTTTCTCAGATTTGATGGTATAACCAAGGTCTTTGGTACCACACGTGCGGTTAATGGCGTATCATTGTCTATCAGGCGTGGCGAGATATTTTCGCTGCTGGGCCCCAGCGGCTGCGGAAAGACCACCCTGCTGCGAATGCTGGCTGGTTTTGAGCAGCCTGACAAGGGGCGCATAATATTGGGCGGCCAGGACATAACGGATCTTCCCCCAAATCACCGCAAGGTAAATACCGTGTTTCAGAACTACGCCCTGTTCCCCCACATGACCGTATGGGAGAACATTGCATACGGCCTGAAAGTAGCCCACAAGCCAAAGGACTTCATCAACCAGGAAGTGGAGCGCATGCTGTCCATGATACAGATGACAGAGCATGCGTACAAGAAGCCTTCCCAAATCAGCGGCGGCCAGAAGCAGCGCACCGCCATAGCCCGCGCTCTCATCATGCGTCCGGATGTATTGCTGCTGGACGAGCCACTGGCGGCGCTGGACCTGAAGCTGCGCCAGAAGATGCTGCTGGAACTTAGCCTGATACATGACGAGGTGGGCATCACGTTCATCTACGTCACCCACGACCAGGGCGAGGCCATGTCCATCAGCGACCGCATCGCCGTGATGAACAACGGCCGCATCGAGCAGATCGGCAAGCCGGCAGAGATTTATGAGGCGCCCCGCTCCTCATTTGTTGCGGCATTCATCGGGGACACCAACTTCTTCGACGGCAAGATCACAGATACCATCGGGAACGAATACTGCCGCCTGGATGTGCCAGACCTGCCGCCAATGGTATGCTTCAATGACAAGAAACTCCACGCTGGCGCATTGGTGCATTTGAGCATACGCCCGGAAAAGTTCAGCATTTCACTGGAAAAGCCAGTTGACAACCCCAAATACAACGTGCTGCAAGGCGTGGTCAAGGACATTGTCTATCAGGGCGACCATACCAAATACTGGGTGGAGGTAGGCGAGGACTGGCGCATCGCAATCACCAGGCAGCATACCAGGTTCATGCTGGACGAGAAGCCCATCGACTGGGAGGACAAGGTGTATGTGTCCTGGTTTGCGGATGACGGCTTCATGCTGGACCGCTATTCCGAGGCGGACGAGGACCTGCTACAGACGCCGCCCCAGTCCGTTGGCGAAACGGAGGAGCTTGCACCTGCCAGTTCACTCAAGGCGGAGGAGGGCAAGTAAATGAAGGCCTCTACCAGAAGCACCTGGCGTGAAAGTCTCCTGACATTGCCTTCCTTTGCATGGCTGACATTGTTCTTCCTGCTTCCCACGCTTATTATCTTCGCCATAGCGTTCAAGCCCGCCACCTTGGACGGCACCGTCGCCCCTGGATGGACATGGCGCACGCTGCTGTCCTTGAAGAATCCCAACTATCCCGAGATAATCTTCCGCACGATATGGCTGAGCCTTGCCACCACGGCCTGCGCTCTTGCCATATCCATTCCAGTAGGCTACTACCTCGCCAGATGCAGCTCATGGCAGAGGGACTTGTTCCTTTTCCTCACTAACATTCCGTTCTGGACCAGCTACCTCATCCGCATATTCGCATGGAAGGGCGTGCTGC
>JAFZZD010000844.1 GCA_017615955.1 Victivallales bacterium | reverse complement strand
GTCAGGACGCGGGACTTCCATACGCCACTGGCTTGGATTCGCGCGGCCATGGCCGCGCGTCAGGACGCGGGACTTCCATACGCCACTGGCGGGGCTGCAGAGATTCGCGCGGCCAGGGGCCGCGCGTCAGGACGCGGGACTTCCATACGCCGCTGTCTATTTTTGTGATTTAATCTTGCAGTGGGAGTGGAAAGGCTTATATTTCGCCCATTCTGCAAGGCAGTTTTTTAACAAAAGAGGTGAATAGATTATGCTTTTATCCAAATTAGTGGGGCAGCGTCTTAGGGAGGCTCCCCGTGACGCGCAGACAGCCAGTCACATATTCCTGGTCAGGGGCGGCTATTGTCGTCTGGTTTCTACGGGATTGTATTCCATGCTTCCCTTGGGGCAGCGTGTAATTGCCAAGATTGAGAAGATCATCAGGGAGGAGATGGACAGGATCGGGTGCCAGGAATTGAAGATGCCTGTGGTTCTGCCCGCCGACTTGTGGATAGAGAGCGGCCGTTTCAATACCGTGGGACAGGAGCTTCTGCGCTTCAAGGACAGGAACGGTAAGGACATGCTTCTTGGCATGACCCACGAGGAGGCCGTGGTGCAGATAGCCCGCACCGAACTGAATTCATACAGGCAGCTGCCTGCTGCGGTCT
This sequence comes from Victivallales bacterium, assembly GCA_017615955.1. Next base: position 6,430 of record JAFZZD010000844.1, on the reverse strand, counting down.
ATCAGATACAGACCAAGTACAGGGACGAGGCCAGGCCCAGGGCAGGCCTCATTCGCGTAAGGGAATTTACCATGAAGGACGCGTACAGCTTCCACACCAGCCAGGAATCCCTGGAGGAGTTCTATGCCCTGGAGCACGAGGCGTATGTCCGTGTGTTCAAGCGTGTTGGCATGAAGAATTGCCTGTCCATTGAATCGGATTCAGGAATGATTGGCGGCAAGGTGTCCCACGAGTTCATGGCCATAGCGGACTGCGGCGAGGACACGATTTTCGCCACGGAGGACCGTTCCTACAAGGCCAACAAGGAAGTGGCCGCCACATCGCTGACATTTGTGAAGGAGGAACCCAAGGAATTGGAGAAGGTGCACACGCCGAATTGTAAGAGCATTGAGGATCTGGCGAAGTTCCTGGGCATACCCGCCTCCAAGACGTGCAAGGCCGTGTTCTACAAGGACATGGACAACCGCCTGGTGTTTGTATGCATACGCGGGGACCTGGAGGTGAACGAGGCGAAGCTGCGCAAGGTTTTGCAGTGCCCGGAGATAGCATTTGCGGATGATGCACTGATTGAATCCGTTGGCGCGGTGCCTGGCTTTGCGTCATTGTATTCCATTGACCCCAGCAAGGTCCGTGCCGTTGTGGACAAGTCGGCCGCCGAATCCTCCAACCTGGTGGTTGGCGCCAATGAGAAGGACTACCACCTGCTGAACTTCAACTACGACAGGGATGTGCCTGTTAAGGACGGCATCATTGTAACGGACATTGCCACGGCCCGCGAGGGAGACCCCAGCCCGGATGGCAAGCCATTGCAGATGCTGCGGGGCATTGAGGTGGGCAACATATTCCAGCTGGGAACCAAGTATTCCGAACCCATGAACTGCACGTATCTGGACCAGAACGGCAAGTCCCATCCGATGATCATGGGATGCTACGGAATTGGCGTGGGCAGGACTGCGGCTGCTGTGATTGAGCAGAATCATGACGACTATGGCCCGATATGGCCCATGAGCATAGCGCCTTTCCAGGTTCACATCATTGGCTTGAACCAGAACCAGGACGAGACTGTGCGCACCACCTGTGAGAAGTTCTATTCCGAATTGCAGGGCAGGGGTGTGGAGGTTATCTACGATGACCGCAGCGAGAAGGCGGGCTCTGCGTTTGCGGATGCGGACTTGCTGGGTGTCCCCTTGCGTGTGGTTGTATCGCCGAAGACATTGGCCCAGGGTTGCGTGGAGTACAAGCACCGTGATTGGGGAAAGCGCTTTGAGCAGCTGCCCTGCGAAGCGGTGCTTGAGCGCATTGCCAAGGACATTGACGAGATGATGGGTGAGTTAAATCCCTGATAGCCGGGGCAAACAGGAGGAATGCAATGCCTGATTGCAGACTATATACCACGTCTGGTGAACTGTTGATGAACGTCTCGCTTCATGCGGGCATGAGCATTGGCCGGTCCAGTTCCTGTGATGTGTGCCTCAAGGGCATTTGCGACGACACGGTAAGCCGTGAGCAGTTCACTGTTGAGAAGCGCAAGGATGGGCTGTATCTGAAGAACACGGGCCATGCCAAACTGTACAGCAATGGTGCGCGCGTGGAGGAATCGCCTTTGCTTGATGGGATGGTGCTGCGCTTTTCCTCATACGTGATTGCCGTTGGCTCCAAGACGGGGCCTTCCCCATTTGAATTGACATGGGAGATCTTCACAGAGAACAACCAGCGCAGGGCAGTGTTGTGGTATGGCGCCAACACCGTGGGTTCTTCAATGGACAATTATGTTGTCATAAAGAACAGTGACATCGAGCGACTGCATGCCAAGGTTTCTGTCAACAAGGATGACCAGGTTTTTCTGGAGCACATTGGGATGGGGCGTTCCATCTGTGTGAATCATGTTGACCTTGAAAGTGGCATGATAGAGATCAAGGAAGGGGACGAGATACTGCTTGGAGACGAGACATACGTGAATCTGATACGCGGCATACGCAACAAGAATGCCCTGTCCATGGTTGAACTTGCCGGTTCCGGCGTGGGCGGCGGTGGCAGCAAAGTGGCCCAAATGGCGAAGACGCCCTTTGGTGTCATCATTGCCGTTCTTCTTGTGCTGCTGCTGTTTTTGCTTTTGTTCATTCTGTTTGCACAGTCCATATATGAAATGCTTTTTGCCTAATGCGAAGGATATCCTTAAATAACGCCTTTTCTGAAGGAGGGGTGGAAGGACGTTCCCACGGTTCCGGATGGAGTGGCTCCGTCGGGCAGGAACTTCAGGAAAGCTATATGCGCCAGGTGAGCAAGTTCCCGCCCCTGTCGCCTGAAGAGGAAAGCGCCTTGACAAAGGAGTATGGGGACGCGAAGCAGAAGCTGTTTGGCTTGTTGCGCAGGTACCCGTCCATATTCATTGAGATAATGAAGGGCATCCGCACAGATGAAAGCTATGGTCGAATCACCAACTACTTTGTATTGGAGGATACTGACAGCGACGATGAGAACAACGTGCGCCAGATGATGGTGCATGTGTCGTCCAATCTGCTGAACATGATTCCTGGGGCAGTGCCATCCTGGCGGTACAACGAGGTGCTGAAGCCAAATGAGTTCTGGAATATGCTGGAACCCCTGAAGCCCAGGCACTACTTGTTCAAGAAAGCCTGTATCCTGCTGGAGGATGAGCAGTGGCGCAAGCAGGTCATGACACAGAAGGACTGGCGTGCCAGCGAGGAGACCATAGTCACTTGCCGTGAGATAATGGGCCGCGTGTCAAACAAGTTGGTGGAGCATAATCTGCGGCTGGTCATAAGCATAGCGGGGCGCTATATGAACTGCGGCATCCCGCTCCAGGACTTGGTGCAGGAAGGGAATATTGGGCTTATGAACTCCATAGAGCGCTTTGATTATACTCTGGGGCATCGTTTTTCCACATACGCAAGCTATTGGATACGGCAGGCTATCACCCGCAACATAACCAACCACAGCAGGATAATAAGGATGCCAGCCAATACAGTGGCACTGGTGTCCCAGATCCGGCTGGAGGAGAGGCATATATTGAACGAGACAGGTGAGGAGGCCACTCCTGAAATGCTGGCGGAGAGGGTGGGCATCAGCCCCGCGAAGGTGCGCGCTCTCCAGGAGATGATGCAGCAGCCCATATCCTTGCATTCCATAATCAGTGAGGACAAGGTGCTGGAGGATACCATAGCGGACCAGGAGGCCTCGAAGCCATCCGACAGCTCGGACCTTGAGAACCTGAAGGAGGCCGTGGCGAAACTGCTGGATGTTCTGACTGAACGGGAGCGCAAGATAGTCTGCATGCATTTTGGGATAAATGGCGAGGAGCAGCAGACCTTGACCACGATAGGCCGTGAGCTTGGGCTTTCCCGTGAGCGGATACGCCAGCTGGAACTTCGCGCATTGCATAAGCTGCGTCTTCCTTCTGCCTTGAAAATCGTAGAGGGCTACAGCAAATTCTAGACTGTGCTTTACCTGGCGGATAGTCCCTTTGGTTCCATTGTGAATAGTACTTATGTCATCTACAATAAAGATATTAGGCGCCAGGCAGCACAATCTGCGTGGCATTGACTTGGAAATCCCCCGCAATTCGCTGGTGGTGATAACTGGCCTGAGCGGTTCTGGAAAATCGTCCCTTGCATTTGATACACTGTATGCGGAAGGGCAGCGCCGCTATGTGGAGAGCCTGTCTGCGTATGCCAGGCAGTTTTTGGACCGGATGCAGAAGCCTCAGGTGGAGCATATTGAGGGGCTGTCACCTGCCATTGCCATAGAGCAGCGCACCTCGGGTGCCTCGCCCCGTTCCATTGTGGCCACCACCACGGAAATATACGACTACCTGAGGCTGCTTTATACTCATATTGGAGTGCCCCATTGTCCCAAGTGCGGCAGGGAGATACACAGCCAGTCGCCCCAGACCATTTGCGAGCTGGTGTCCGCCATGCCGGAGGGACTGAAGATGATGATACTTGCTCCCTACGTGTCAGGGAAGAAGGGCGAGCACCGTGACGTGATTGACGCTATGCGCCGCGACGGCTTTTCAAGGATAAGGGTGGACGGTGAGATAAAGTCCCTGGAGGATGATTTGACTCTTGCGAAAACCAAGCAGCATACATTGGAGGCAGTGGTGGACAGGATTGTCAGCGGCAGGACCGAGAGTTCGCGGCTGAACGATTCCATTGAACTGGCATTGAAGAAGGGCAATGGCGTCATGACTTTGCTGGTGGAGGACAGCAGCGTCAAGGGCGGCTGGCGTGAGGAGCAGTACAGCGAACATCTGGCCTGCCTGCATTGCGGGCTTAGCTTTGGCGAGTTGCAGCCCCGCAACTTCTCGTTCAACACGCCGTATGGCGCTTGTCCTGTGTGCGATGGTCTGGGTGTGCGGCTGGTGTTTACTCCGGAAGCCGTGATACCCGACCCGAACAAGTCCATCAAGAACGGTGCGATTCCCCTTTGGCGGCGTGGCACTCATCGCGGCATCATGCTGTACAACCACTATTTGCGATGCCTGGCCGCGCAGTATAACTTCAGCCTGACCACTGCATGGAAGAACCTGCCGGAGAATGTACGCCAGATATTGCTGTATGGTTCGGGTGACGAAATCGTCAATTTTGATTTCTGGATGCGTGGGAAGCTGAACGAGTGGCGCAAGCCATTTGAGGGCATCATTCCCAATCTGCTGAAGCGGCATCGGGAGACTGAAAGCGACGAGGTCAGGGAGCGGCTGGAGACTGCTATGACATACGAGACTTGTCCCGAATGCCATGGCAACAGGCTCAAGCCCGAGTATCTGGCAGTGACCATCAACGGCCTGGGCATACACCAGCTCTGCGCATTGGACATTGACAAGGCATACGACTTTGTGGCAAACCTGCAATTGAGCGGTGAAAAGCAGAAGATTGCCAAGGACCTTATCCATGAGATACTTGCGCGTCTGGGCTTTCTGCGCTCCGTGGGCTTGAACTACCTGACGCTGAACCGCGAAAGCGGCTCCCTCTCCGGCGGCGAATCCCAGCGGATACGGCTGGCAAGCCAGGTGGGAAGCGGGCTGACGGGGGTGCTGTATATATTGGACGAACCCAGCATCGGATTGCACCAAAGGGACAATGACAGGCTGCTGGACACGCTGCGCAGGCTGCGTGATCTTGGCAACACGGTCATCGTTGTTGAGCATGACTTGGATACCATGAGGGCGGCTGACTTCATTGTGGACCTGGGGCCAGGCGCGGGCAGCAATGGCGGCAGGCTGATTTGCGCGGGCACGCCAGACGAGGTCTGCGCTTGCAAGGAATCACTGACGGGCCAGTTCCTTTCAGGCAAAAGAAAAATCGCAGTGCCCGAGATACGTCTTAACGGCACTGGCAAGAGCATAATTATCCATGGCGCAAAAGAGCACAACCTGAAGGACATTGACGTGAACATACCGCTGGGCACATTCTGCTGCGTGACTGGCGTGTCGGGTTCTGGTAAGTCCACTTTGGTGAACTCTATTCTTGTGCGTGCCATCAACCGCAAGATGGGCATCAAGGACGAGGCTCCCGGCAGGCATGACAGTATCAGGGGGCTTGAGTACATAGACAAGATGATTGTCATCGACCAGAGTCCAATCGGCAGGACACCACGCTCCAATCCAGCCACATACACTGGGATTTTTGACATAATCCGCAGCGTCTTTGCCGAGACCAACGACGCCAAGATGCGGGGCTATGCGCCTGGACGCTTCAGTTTCAATGTGAAGGGCGGGCGATGCGAGGAGTGCAGGGGCGACGGCATCCGCAAGATTGAAATGCAGTTCCTGCCTGACGTATATGTCACCTGCGAGCATTGCAATGGAAAGCGCTACAATGCGGAGACCTTGAACGTGCGTTTCACAGGCGTCAATATCTCAGATGTGCTGGACATGACAGTGGAGGAGGCACTTGCCTTCTTTGACGCGATACCCCGCCTGAAGGCAAAGCTGAAGACATTGCATGACGTGGGGCTTGGCTACATACATCTGGGGCAGTCGGCCACTACGCTGTCTGGAGGCGAGGCACAGCGCATAAAACTGGCGACAGAACTTTCCAGACGACCACAGGGGCATACGCTTTATGTGCTGGACGAACCTACGACTGGACTGCATCTGGCTGATGTGGAGCAGTTGCTGAAGGTGCTTCAGGCTTTGCGTGACCAGGGCAATACCGTGCTGGTCATAGAGCACAACCTGGACGTGATAAAAGTGGCAGACCATATAATCGACCTTGGCCCCGAAGGCGGCGACAATGGCGGCACGGTAATTGCCACCGGCACGCCAGAGCAGGTAGCCCAGTGCAAGAAGTCTTTCACTGGTCAGTACCTGAAGCCGTTGCTTAAATAGTGGTCAGTGGTCAGTGGTCAGTGGTCAGTGGTCAGTGGTCAGTGGTCAGTGGTCAGTGGTCAGTGGTCAGTGGTCAGTGGT
>JAFZZD010000843.1 GCA_017615955.1 Victivallales bacterium | reverse complement strand
GCCACTGACCACTGACCACTGACCACTGACCACTGACCACTGACCACTGACCACTGACCACTGACCACTGACCACTGACCACTGACCACTGACCACTGACCACTGACCACTGACCACTGACCACTAATGAGACTTGCCTTCATAACACCGCCGCTGTTGCAGCCGAATACACCGTATCCGGCCATGCCTGTATTGAGTGGCTGGTTCAGGAGGCAGGGCTTCCAGGTCAGGCAGTATGATTTTTCCATACGTATGCTGCTGCGTATGCTGTCGCCTGATGTGCTGGAGGCGGCTGGCAATGCAGTGAAGGCAAGGGGCAAGGAGGACGAGGCACTGGCTTTTTTTGTGGACAGCCTGGAGGACTACAAGCGCACTATTCCTCACGTCATTGCGTTTTTGCAGGGGAAGGAGCCGTTTCTGGAATGGCGCATTGCAGCCAGGACATATCTGCCAGAGGGGCCGTATTTCGCGGCGCTTGACCCGGATGGAATGGGCGAGGATGCCGAGAATGAGAACCTGGACTTCTTCTTTGGAAAACTTGGCACTTTGGACAAGGCAAAATACCTTGCCTCGCTGTATCTGGATGATGTATCGACTTTCATATCACGCAGCATTGAACCCGCGTTCCAATTGGGCAAATATGCGGAGAAGTTGTCTGTTTCACTGCCCACTTTCGATCCCATACTGGACAGGCTGGAGCAGAACAAGCCGTCTTTATTTGATGATTTTCTGGATAAAATGACTAGAGAGATGCTGGTCGATTGGCAGCCTGACTGGGTGGCGATTACGATTCCGTTTCCTGGCACTTTGTATGGCGCATTTCGCATTGCGCGTCAGATCAAGCGTATTTCCAATGCCAAGGTTGCGATTGGTGGCGGCTATGTGAACTCCGAGCTGCGCCAGGTCAATGACCAGCGCATCTACAATTACATCGACGAGATTTCATACGACGAGGGTTTTGCGCCCTTGTACAGGCTGTTCACTGGCAAGGACGACAATCCGCCAGAACCAGAGGTGCTGGTGCCTGACTACACTGATTTGAAGCTGGATGACTATTTCCCTGTGACAGAGGTGCCTAATCCAATGCACAGGATATGGACTGATGGCCGCTGGGCGAAGATGCAGATTGCCAGGGGATGCTACTGGCACAAATGCGCCTTCTGCGATTTGGCGCTGGACTATATTTGCCGCTATGTGCCCGCCCCTCCCGAAAAGATTGCCGATGAGATGGAGCGTGTGATTTCGGAGACTGGCTTGTCTGGCTTTCATTTTGTGGACGAGGCCATTGCGCCCGCTGTGGTGCGAGGGCTTTGCAAGGAGATCTTGCGGCGAAAATTGTGCGTCACCTGGTGGGGCAATATTCGCTTTGACAAGGCATTCACGCCAGAGCTTGTCTCGTTGATGGCGGACGCTGGGTGCATAGCGGTGACTGGCGGGCTGGAATGCGGGCAGAATCGCCTGCTGAAATTAATGAACAAGGGCATCACCACGGAGGGCGCGGAGCAGGTGATGCAAAACTTCCATGAGGCTGGCATCATGGTGCACGCATATCTCATGTATGGCTTCCCTACGGAGACGCGCCAGGAAGTCATTCAGGCACTTGACTTTGTGCGCCATTGCTTTGCCACTGGCATTCTGCAGTCGGCCTTCTGGCATCGCTTCGCACTGACCGCGCACAGCGCCATCGCACGCAATCCAGAGCAGTTCGGCATCACGCTCGTGCAGGAGAGCGGGGCAGGGCGGAAAAGACTCTTCGCCAGAAATGAAATCGGTTACATTGAGGAAGGCGCACCTGACTGGGGACGGATTGGCCCCTGCCTGGAAAAGGCCGTCTATAACTTCATGGAGGGGCGAGGCCTGGATGTCCCCGCCAAAAAGTGGCTTTCAATGTAATCAGTGCAAATCTGCGATAAATGAAGGATCAATCATGTACAAAAGAGCAGATACAGGTTGGATGCAAGGCAGTTTTGGCTTGAGTTTCCACTGGACAACGGGAACAATGTGCCAGAATGGCGAGCATTTGCCATACGATGAGGCGGTGCGGCGTTTTGATGTGCAGAAACTGGCCGATGCGCTTTCCTCCGTGGATGCAAAGCACTGTATCTTCACTCTGACGCATGCAAAGCAGTATCTGGCATTCCCGAACAAGGTGCTGGAGGAGCTTATGCCTGGGCGCACCACGAAAAGGGACCTGATTGGCGAGATTATCGAGGAACTTGCATCCCGTGACATCAGATTCATTGCGTATTACAATCATTCCTGCAATATGGGCGATGATCCCGAATGGGAGAGTGTAAGCGGATATTCCGGCGGCAAATATGGAGGATTGGACAAGTTCGCCAGGAACATACTGGACATTGTGTCATTTACGTCGGAACGCTATGGCAGGGGGCTTTCCGCCTGGTGGTTTGACAGCGGCTATTCCATCGACCCGAAGGGACCCAGGCAGACCATCAACTGCGACATGCAAGACTGGCAATTCCCCTGGGAGGAACTGAACATGGCAGCCAAGCGCGGCAACAAGGAATGTGCCGTCACATTCAGTGCGGGTGTTGGGCGTTCCCATTTGTATTCCACATGGCAGGACTACTACGCAGGCGAGACGGTGGAATTGGACCAGGCATTCGCGCCAAAGGAGATTGAGATGCAGGACCACAGGTGGATTACTGTGGACAACAGGATGTGGGTCTATAACGAGCATAGCCTGCCCCCTGAATTCGCCACGCTGCGCTTCCCCGCCAAGGACTTCATTGATTTCAAGCACAAGCATCAGGCTGAAGGCAGGATGGTGACCTTCAATGTGAACATTGACCAGCTTGCCAATGTGAATCCAAGAATAGCTGAGATAAAAGGATAAGGAGCGGATTTATGAAGAAGGGTGACATTGCACCGGATTTTACTTTGCAGGACAAGGAAGGGAAGGAGTTCACGCTCTCCAGTTTCAGAGGTCGCAAGGTAGTGCTGTATTTTTATCCAAAGGACAATACGCCGGGCTGCACACGCCAGGCGGTGGCGTTTGCGGAGAACTTTGCCGAATTCGAGAAGCGGGGCATGGTGGTGATTGGCATAAGCAAGGACAGCGTGGCTTCCCATGCCAAGTTCGCTGAAAAGTACAATCTGCCGTTCATACTTCTGTCTGACCCCGAATTGAAGGCAATCCAGGCTTATGGCGTATGGCAGGAGAAGAAGCTGTATGGCAAGCCCTCCATGGGCGTGGTGCGCACCACTTTCATCATCGGCGAGGACGGTGCCATCCTTGATGTCATGCCCAAGGTTAAGCCCGACACTAATGCCGCCGACATTCTGGCAAAGTACTGAAGTGGATACAAATTCAAAACAAGCGCGAAATAGTCTC
>JAFZZD010000842.1 GCA_017615955.1 Victivallales bacterium | reverse complement strand
TCAGTTAATATATACATAAAATGTATATTACAAGCATCATGACATTAATAATCTTAACGGGAATTCTACTGATTCCCTACTTGATTTCCTTGATTTAACCAAACTGGCACACAAAATGCCAAATGCGGGAACGAAACAGATTTTTATCGGAGCCGCTGGCTTTAGCCAGCGGAAAAGGCTTGACCAACCCAAAGGACATAAAATATGAAATGGCTTTCATTCCATGACAAGATCGCGTTGCAGTGCGGGCAGCGCAAGATTGGCTACACGCAACTTTTCAAGAACATCGCCAATGCCGCAAACGTGCTGAAGCAGCACTGCCAGGCGGGGGACAGGGTGGCAATCCTCGGCGAGAACTCGCCAGAATGGGTGACCGCCATGTATGGCGCCTGGCAGATGCACGCCATGGTGGTGACCATCGACTTCATGTCCGCGCCAGAGGACATCGCGTACATTCTTGATGACTGCACGCCAAAGGTGGTATGGACAGATGAAAAGTCCATGGAGAAACTCAATGCCGCCCTGGCAATGCTGAAGACACAGGAGAAGCCCGTCATTCTGCGCCTGGAGGACCTCCGCCAGGATGCGCAGGAGGAAGTTGACCGCGACAAGATCGGCGAAAGCGACGACCACGAAATTGCGTTCATCATCTACACATCAGGCACCACTGGCTATCCCAAGGGCGTCATGCTTTCATTCGAAAACCTGGAAGCGAACATCCTGGCCTGCACAACGCAGCGCGAGGTATTCATCAGGGAGGACCGTGTCCTGGTGGTGCTGCCATTGCATCACGCATATCCACTTATGGCAACAGTTGTAATGCCCATGTCCATAGGAGCCAGCGCAGTATTCGCCGAAGGTCTTAATGGCGAGGCCATCCTCAAGGCGCTGAACGAAGGCAAATGCACTTTCATTGTGGGCGTGCCACGCCTGCTGGAGATATTCCGCAACTCCATGATGCAGAAGGTGCGCCAGTCATTCATAGCGCGCCTGCTGTACAGGGTGTGCGTGTTCTTCGATTCGCTGTGGCTGTCCAGAAAGATCTTCAAGAAGGTGCAGGATGCATTCGGCGGGCACATACGCTACATTTCCTCCGGCGGCGCGGCGGCGGATCCGCAGGTCACCAGGGACTTCTATGCACTTGGCTTCCAGCTGCTGGAAGGCTATGGCATGACAGAAACCTCGCCCATGATCTCCTTCACACCGCCAGACGGCATACACAAGCCAGGCTCTCCGGGAAAGCCCATCCCCTGCAATGAAATCAAAATCAAAGACGGCGAAGTGCTGGTCAAGGGCAAGAATGTCATGGTGGGCTACTACAAACGCCCCGAAGAAACCGCTAAGATCATCGACGCTGAAGGCTGGCTCCACACAGGCGACCTGGGTTATGTTGACGAGGATGGCTTCCTCTTCCTCACTGGACGCAGCAAGGAACTCATCATCCTGGGCAACGGAAAGAACATCATTCCATACGAACTGGAGCATCGCCTTCAGGAAAAGGCAGGCACCCTGCTCAGCGAAATCGCAGTGACTGACGATGGCAGCAACCTGGTGGCCGTGGCCGTGCCCGACATGGAGGTCATCTCCGCCAAGGGCATTGTGAACATCAGGCAGACCATCCTAGACCAGGTAATCGAGCCATTCAACGAGGCGGAACCTTCATACAAGCGCATTGCAAACCTGGTAATTCAGGAAACACCATTGCCGCGCACACGCCTAGGCAAGCTGCGCCGCCACGTCATACGCGAAAACCTCAATGCAAAGCCAGGCGAGCACAAGCAGGAACAGACTTCCGCACCAGCTCCTGACACGGATTCATACAAGCACCTCATAGCCTCAATTGAAAAGGTCTCCGGCAGAAAAGTAGGACCAGACGAGCACCTGGAACTGGACGTGGGCCTTGACTCACTGGCAAAACTCAACCTGCTAAGCTCACTTAACAGCGACTGGGGCATCTGGCTGGAAGTCGAAGCACTGGCAAAATACCCCACGGCACGCGCACTGGCAGCTGAAATCGACGCACGCTCTGGCAAAACTGAATCCGGCCAGGTAGAGGCATATCCACTGCCACACGCGGGCATTACCCATGGCTTCTTGCGCTTTATGGTGGCAATGTATCTGCGCTGCATCTCCCATTACAAGGTGCAGGGTCTGGAGAACATACCAGATGGGCCATGCATTTTCGCGCCAAACCATCAAAGCTATCTGGACGGGCCAGCCCTCTGCATTGGACTCAACAGCGCAAAGTTCAAATCAACGCTGTTCTACGTGTATTCAAAATACATCGAGGGCTTCTTCTCAAAGGGCTTCGCCCGCAGGCACAACGCAGTCCCCATGGAAATCAACGGCGACATCCGCAAATCCATCGCCACGTTGCACAATGGTCTCAAGGACGGCAAGTCCATTCTGATATTCCCTGAAGGCACAAGAAGCATGGACGGCTCGCTGGGCGAATTCAAAGCCACTTTCGCGCAGCTGGCATTCGACGCCAAAGTCCCCGTCGTGCCAGTGGCAATCGACGGCACATTCAAGGCTCTGCCACGCCACAAACGCTTCCCCAAGTGGGGTCAGGACATCACAGTCACATTCCTGCCACCCATCAACCCGCAGCCAGGCAAGACGCCCGCCGACATCTGCTTCGAAACCAAAGACGCCATCGCCACCGCACTCAACGCAGAGGCGCAATGATTTTAACGCAGAGGCGCAGAGATTTTAACGCAGAGACGCAGAGGCGCAGAGACGCAGAGTTTTTATTGTTATTTTCTAACAAGGAAGGCTTTTCCCCTTTTCTGCCTACCCATTTTTCAAAAAACAATAAAAACTCTGCGCCTCTGCGCCTCTGCGTTAAAAATCTCTGCGCCTTTGCGTCTCTGCGTTAAAAATCTCTGCGCCTTTGCGCCTCTGCGTTAAAAATGAAGTACCTTTGCGTTAGAAGCTCATTCGGGTGGGGATGCCAGCGTCGTGCATGACCTGCTTGATCTGGGCGATGGTGTAGTCGCCAGTATGCAGCATGCCGGCCACGATGGCGGCGTCTGCGCTGGCCTCCTTGAAGACAGTCACAAGATGCTGCGGGCAGCCAGCTCCGCCCGAGGCCACCACAGGCACATTGACGCTGCGGGCAATCAGCCCCGTGATCTCCAGTTCAAAGCCCTGGCGGGTGCCGTCCGCATCCACGGAATTCACCACGATCTCCCCTGCTCCCAGGTCCACCGCCTTGCGCGCCCATTCCAGGGCATCCATTCCAGTATGCTCGCGGAAGCCACGCATGGTAATCTCAAAGCCGCTAGGACAGGCAGGATTGCGCACTGGGTCCATGCCCAGCACAATGCACTGCCGCCCGAACACTACCGCACCCTCCGAAATGATGCCTGGCTGCTTTATCGCCAGGGAATTCACCGAGACCTTCTCCGCGCCTGCAAGAATGACCCGCTCCATGTCCGCAATGCATGAAATGCCGCCTCCCACCGCAAATGGAATGTGGATGGATGAGGCCACCGCCTTCACCATGCCGATGTCAATTGGGCGATGCTCCGCAGAAGCGGTGATGTCATACACCACCAGCTCGTCCGCGCCACCCTCGGAATACTCCACAGCCATCTCAACGGGATCGCCGAGGTCCACGTTGTTCTGGAACTTCACGCCTTTTGTGACACGCCCGCCACGTACATCCAGGCAAGGTATAACTCTCTTTGTCAACATCCTAGAAACTCCTTAAGCAATGCCAAGCCTGTCCTGCCCGACTTTTCGGGGTGGAATTGATACGCGATCAAATTGCCCTTGCGCACGGCGCTGGTGAACTTGACGCCCGCATATTCCGTGGTGCCAATCGTGTATTCACACAATTCCGCGTAATACGAATGCACGAAATAGTAGTCCTTGTCCCCATTCACCTGGTTCCAGCCCATTTCGGGTATCTTGTATCCAGGCACATCCGGGAAACGCCTCACCTTGCCAGGCAGCAGCCCCAGCAGGTCCACACCGCCGTCCTCCTCGGAATGCTCGAAAAGCACCTGCATCCCCAGGCAAATGCCCAGGAATGGACGCCCCGAATTGGCGGCGCGCTTCACCGTGTCCACCAGTCCAGACGAAACCAGGTTCTCCATCGCCTTGCGGGCCGCGCCCACGCCAGGAAATACCACGTATTCCGCATTGTCTATAACATCCACATCCTTGGTGACAACGCTCTTCACACCAAGGCTTGCAAAGGCATTGCTCACACTGGTGCAATTGCCCGCGCCATAGTCGATTATCGCAATCAAACTCATTTCAGACCCACTTTGTTGATATAGTAATTCATCATGCGGGGAGAAAGCCCCAGCTCCCTGCCAGCCGCCGTCCTGTTGCCGTCATTGCGCCTCAACGCATTCTCGATTATATGCTTCTCCAGCGTCAGCACCTGCTGCTCCAGCGTCTGCTGCCCGTCCGACGAGAAAATATCCTCCGCATAGTCGGGGCTTTGCAGCGCGGGTGGCAGGTTGTAGCCCCTGATGCAATCATCATGCGCCGTGATGACCGCCCTCTCAATGCAGTTCTCCAGTTCACGCACATTTCCAGGCCAGGAGTAGGACTGCAGCATGTTCGCCGCAGGAGAGGAGATGCGCGTTATGTTCTTGCCGTACTTCTCGCACATTCTGGAGAGGAAATGCTGCGCCAGCGGCAGTATGTCCTCCGTCCGCTCCGCCAGGTCTGGCAGAATGATCGGAAATACGGACAGCCTATAGTACAAGTCCTCGCGGAACAGCTTCTTGTGCATCAGTTCCTCCAGGTTGCGGCTGGTGGCGGCAATGAAGCGCACATTGCTGTGCAGTTGCTCGTTGGAGCCAATCCTGGTGAACGTGCGCTCCTGAAGGAAGCGCAGAAGTTTCACCTGAACTGCCACAGACAGGTCGCCAATCTCGTCCATAAACAAAGTGCCGCCATCCGCCGCCTCCGCCAGGCCTATGCGGCGGTCGCGGGCATCGGTGAACGCGCCACGCTCATGGCCGAACAACTCGGATTCCACCAGCGCCTCCGGCAAGGCCGCACAGTTCAGCACTACAAAGGGTTCGTTGCTGCGCTTGGAAAAACGCTGTATGGCACGGGCCACCAGTTCCTTTCCTGTGCCGCTGGAACCCCGGATCAGAACCGTCGCATCGCTGGGCGCCACCTGGCGAACCTGCTCATAAACCATGCGCATTGTCTTGGAATTGCCCACGAACTGCCCCGGATCGCTGGGTATTATGCTGCGCAAATACCTGTTCTCATCCTGCAACGCCTCCTTCTCTGCACATTCCTCCCGGAATACAGACGCAGCCTCTGCAGTGATGTTGGCGATGATCTCCAAAAATGCCACGTCCCTCGCAAGAGAGGCCGCATTGGTGTGTATCTCCCTGTCCACCGACAAGGTACCCACCACCTGCCCCAGATGTATCAGAGGCACGCAGATAAATGAAATCTGCTCCTTCAGGCTGCGACTCTTCGTCCTATTCAAGAAGCGCTT
>JAFZZD010000841.1 GCA_017615955.1 Victivallales bacterium | reverse complement strand
CGTTGTCCCAGTGCCTCCAATGCGCTGGCAATCCAGCCAGTGGTGGAGGTTTTGCCGCAGGAGCCTGCCACGGCAATCAGCTTTGCCTCTGGCCTGAATAGGTCCAGCGCCTGTGCCAATGCGGCGGCTCTGTGCATTATAGGAATGCCCTCTATGAAGTCGGGATTGCCTTCCTCCACCGCGCTTGAGGCGATGAGCAGGTCTGGCTTGAAGTTCTTGACGCCAGAGCCGTCCTGTGGATAGATTGCAATGCCTTGTCTGCGTAGTGCGTCAAAGAGCCATGCATTGTCTGGCGCGTTGTATGCCCTGTCGCTACCGGCGACTTCATAGCCGGCGTAGCGCAGCAGCTGCGCGAGCCCGCTCATTCCAATGCCGCCGATGCCCACAAGGAACAGGCGTGGCGCGTTTTCTTGTGTTTTCTGATGTACGGATATTTTAGGTAGTTGTGTCATTTTTGCAATTGTTTTTGTGCTTCTGAAAGCTGTCGTCTAAGGCGCAGGTTTTCTGCGGAGAGTTCATCAATCCACTGTTTTTGACGCAGGGCGTGCTGCTCCAGCATTTTTATCCTGAGGTTGTTCTCATCCAGCACATCGTCGCTCATTTTCTGGTTGAGGAGGCTGGCCAGTTGTTTTTCCAGGTTGGCAAGTTTTTGTGAGATTATGCCCGCGTTTTCATCATCTGGCAAAAGTTCCAGATACAGCCTGTAATAGAATATCGCCAGTGGCAGTTTTGCAGGCTGGTTAGAGCAAAGGTCTGCGTATTCAAGACAGGCCTGCTCTTTGTTGTCATCGGAGGCGATTGCCATGAGGAAGGCGTTTTCCGCTGCGATGTTGTCCTTGCCTAGCAGGGATAGACCTTTGTTGTATGAGTTGTCCTTTCTGTCGCAGGACAGCAGCATAAGTGCCGCGATGAGGAGAAGCAGGTGTCTCATTTTGCCTCGCGTTCTTCTTTTGCAAGAATATCTTCGAATGGGGCGTGGTATTGCGGCATGGTGCATACTATCTCTGAAACGAATGCCCAGCTTGGATTAGGAAATGCCAGGTCGAAGAAGTCTCTGGTGATGGCACCCGTGAAAATCTTGTCACCGTCCCGCAGCCTGAGGAGGAAGCCCATTCTGTTCAGCAATGGAATGCTGCCCGCCACGTCCCACAGCTTCATGTTGCCCACGTATGCGATTGCCTTGCCCGACAGCAAGGCAGAGAATGACATCACGGCGCTGCCAGGGGACAGGACTGGATTGTCGAAATACAGCCTGTGCTTTTTCGTGAATGCCTGTCCTGTGATTATCATTGCGCCGATGGACCAGGGCAGGGCAGGGGGCATAAGTTTTTGCCACTTTTCAAGAGGCGCATTTATGTCATTTGTGAAAAGCACGTCATTGCCAATGCTGATGTACGCCTCATGCATGTCTGGCATGGCGATGCATCCATTTGTCATTTGCCCCTGTTCGCTATAGCCAACGGAAATTGCCCACAATGGCAGGCGATGCGCGAATGGAGCTGTGCCGTCTATTGGATCCACGATGTAGGCGTTGCCTTTTAGAATGTCGTCAAAGTGCTCTTTGGACATTTCCCCCACGCTTTCCTCGCCGAGGAAGAGGTCGCCATCCTGCTCCAGGCAATCGCGCAGTATTTTCTCGTTGGACTTGTCGATGTTGGTCACCAGTGACTTGTCATACTTGGTGTCTATGGACAGGTTCTTTCTATTTTTATTGATGTTTTCAATGCACAGGCGTATTGCCGACAATGCCTTTTGCGGATCCCAGCTCATTGTACGTCTCCTACTTCAATGGAGCCAGCCATTTTAGTTCATATACCAGAGCCGTGGGACCAGTCTGCACCAGACGCCAGTCAGGGAACACCTCTAGTTTTAGGATGCCGCCTGGCATTACGACTTCAACAGGAGACTTGCAATATCCCATCTTGACCGCCACCGCCGCGCAGGCGCTGGCGCTGCTGCCGGAGGCAAGAGTGTATGCCGCGCCCCTTTCCCATATCTTGATGGCGATCTTGTGCTCGTCAATGACTTTGAGGAATTGTACATTGATGCGATTGGGGAAGCAGGGGGCGTTCTCCAGCAAAGGCCCCAGTTCAAGGGCGGTCTCCTTGGTGGCTGGTTGGTTGAGCACCACACAGTGTGGATTGCCAACCGAGGCGGGGCAGTATTGTATGTCCTTGCCGTTGAGGGTAATGTGGCGTGTGCCGTCGGCCTCGCTTTCGCCAGGAAAGTCTTGTGATTGGAAGGCGACCGTCCCCATGTCAACGCGGATGTCGCCATTGTCATTTAGCACGGTGGCTGTCACGCTGCCGCCCAATGTAAGCAATGTAAAGGGAGTGTTCAGGGACACGTATCCCATGTCATACAGGAAGCGGGAGAATATGCGCAGACCATTGCCGCTTTTCTCCGCCTCGGAACCATCTGGATTCAATATGCGCAGTGCGCAAAGCGCCTTGGATGCGATTTCATCTGGGATATGGGCTTTTGCGGCTATGTCTTTGAAGTCATCGGAATCGGGCGTATGCGGGCCAGTGAGGATGCCGTCAGAACCTGCGCCATAATGCTGTGAGCAGATGAGCTGTATGTTTTCCACGCTCAAGTTGAATGTGAGTTCCTCGGGCGATATTACAAGATAGTCGTTGCCCAGACCGTGGTATTTTCGCATTTTCATAGTTTGAATAGGTGCTGTTTGTAAAATGCCAGTTCTGCTATGGATTCCCTGATGTCATCCAGCGCAAGATGTGCTTCCTTTTTAGTGAAGACAAGCTGGGGCGCCCAGCGCTGCGCAAGGATCTTAACGGTGCTTACATCCAGTGTCCTGTAGTGGAAATAGTCTTGCAACCTTGGCATGTATTTATACAGAAAACGCCTGTCCTGCCCGACACTGTTGCCGCAAATAGGACTCTTGCCCTTGGGGACGTACTGCGACACGAAGTCCAGCGTCCGCTGTTCGGCTTCGGCCTCGTCTATTGTGGAGGCAAGCACCCTGTCATACAGGCCAGAACCCTTGTGGTGTGTTGTGCACCATTCGTCCATGGCGTCCAGTATTGCCTTGCTCTGGTGTACTGCCAGAACGGGGCCTTCCGCAAGGATGTTCAGGTCGCTGTCCGTTATTATGCTGGCGATTTCCAGGACCCTGTCCTTTTCCGGGACAAGACCTGTCATCTCCATATCTATCCAAATGAGTTTTTTGTCGTTCATTGTTTTTTATGTGGGCGCCGAGGCGGCGCCCACTCAGGTTGCCTTAGCGGGAATGTG
>JAFZZD010000840.1 GCA_017615955.1 Victivallales bacterium | reverse complement strand
CAACCGTCGCTGCGCTCCGGTTGGGGTTACTCATATTGGGCCGATCAGCGGCCCTAATCTACGATGTGGCATGATTTCTGTCCAAGACCAGGCATTGCCAAGGAGAGGGACACAACGGGGCCCAATGAGTAACCCCATGCGCCGCAACGCGGCGCATGGGGGACGTGCCCCGCTGAAGCCTACGGCCCCATCGGGGCCGAACTGCCAATTACCTACCCATACAGGGAACATAGCCAAAATATAATATTCATCTTTGAATCATCCCAGTAAATGCTGTTTTGAAAAGTCATGGGATATCTGTGAAGGAAAATTCAAGCATGGCACTTGCGCAATTCATTTTCTTTGATAGAATTCGGTTAAGCGAATATTCATTGAAAATTTTAGTATAAATGGAGAGACCAATGAAAAAAGTCTTTACACTGATCGAGCTGCTGGTTGTAATCGCAATCATAGCCATCCTCGCCGCCATGCTGCTCCCCGCGCTTGGCAAGGCGCGAAACAAGGCCCGTACCATATCCTGCTCCAACAACCTCAAGCAGATGGGCAGTTACGATGTTTTCTATGTGGACGACTTCGATGGCTGGATCATGCCGGTAAACCACTACCGCAGCAGCACTTCCACTGGAAGCTGGCTAAACCTCTGCACAAGGCTAAACTACTGGGCAGGCGGCTTCACCGCAACTGTCACCGGCATGAAAAACATGCCGTACATTGTCTGTCCCGCCGAGGCAAAGAAATGGGGCAGCTACAATGACCACCTGTTCACCTATTCGCATTACATGCGCAGCGCATTATGCGGAAACGTCGCCTATACCCTGGACAACCTGGATGTGGTTGGCGCGTCAAACAAAGCCTACATTCCCCAGCGCAAGCCCAAAAAGGAACAGGAAATAACCCAGCCTGGCAGCGCAATGTTCGTGGCGGACAGCGCATTGCTCAATACATACACCTTCTCCTATCTCACTTACATAAAATACAGCGGCAGGCACAATGGAGGATATTGCTCCAACGGTGAAACAAGCAAATCACAGCTGTACTACTACAACGGCGACACAAACGTCCTATTTGGCGACGGGCATGTGGAGACAGTCGTGCATCCTGACCTGTCAATGACCAGCTTCACCACTGGCTTTGAGGTCACCACCTACCGTTGATTGAGACCAGCCATATCATAACTTCAATATAATAACGGAATTTCCAATGAAGAAAGTCTTTACGCTGATTGAACTTCTGGTCGTGATTGCAATCATTGCCATTCTGGCAGCCATGCTGCTGCCCGCGCTTAGCAAGGCGAGAAACAAGGCCCGCACCATAACCTGTTCCAACAACCTAAAGCAATTCTCCACGTATGACGCATTCTATGTGGATGACTTCGATGGATGGATATTGCCCTGCAACCGCCTGGTGAGCGGTCAGCAGAGCGGCGGCAAATGGATAGATGTCTGCCAAATGCTGCATTACTGGGAGGCCAATTTCGAGCACACCGTGACTGGCATGAAGAACGTGCCCTGGCTGGTATGCCCCGCTGAACAGAAGAAATTTG
>JAFZZD010000839.1 GCA_017615955.1 Victivallales bacterium | reverse complement strand
ATCATTGCAAACACAATAATGGAGGCTTTATGCTGGAAAGAAGAAACTACATGACAACGCTTGACGCACACGAAGACATGCCAGAGCCAATTCCGCTGTGGCCAGACGGCGTCAAGGACAATCTGCCGCACTGGGAGGAGCCAGAGAAAGTGACAGAGCGTGGCAGCACCCACCACAACCGCAAGATCGAACAGGTCAGCGTCCCTGCAATGTATTGTCTGCCAGCCTCCGCGCAGAACAATTGCCGCAAGGCGATACTGGTGCTGCCTGGCGGCGGATACAAACACCTGGCCATCGACCACGAAGGCTTTGCCGTGGCACGCTTCCTGAACAGCATCGGCGTTTCTGCTTTCATCCTCAAATACAGGGATCCCGCGCCAGCCGAGGTTCCAGGCGCCGCACCTGACGCGCCACTAATCGACGCACTCCGTGCAATGCGCCTGATACGCTCCTGGAGCGAAAAGTATGGCTACGATGCTGACAAAATCGGCGTGATGGGCTTTTCCGCAGGCGGGCATCTGTGCTGCTGCGTCTCCACAATGTACGACAGATTCGATGACGCGGAACTCAAGGACATTTCCGCCAGACCGGACTTCTCTATCCCAATATACCCCGTGGTCTCCATGATTGAAAAGCAGACTGGCGCGACCACTGGCTTACGTCTCCTGAACAAGGACTGCACCTTCGACAAGAAGAAATACTACTCGCCAGAATGCTTCGTCGATAGCAATACGCCCCCTGCGTTCCTTGTACATGCCGCAGACGACCCAGGTGTTCGCCCATTCAACTCAATCATCTACTTCCAGGCGCTGCTGGCAGCTGGCGTCCCCGCCGAAATGCACATCTTCCAGGAGGGCAGCCACGGCTTCGGCATGAAAGTCACTGCGGATGGCAAGCCCGTGTCATACTGGATCGACCTGCTGGCAAACTGGCTGAATGCGCTATAGTTATTCGCACTGTACCTTTATTGCCACTGGGGCCTTTATACTTGTCGTGCCGTTGCAATGGCGGATGTGGATATTGCCGTGTATCGTAGGAATATCCCCTTCCACGTAGTCCAAATCCCCAAAATTAGGCGCAAAGCGAACCATAGTATAGCCAGGCATCAAGGGTCTTATACCGAGCATGGAACGAGAAAATTGATAGGCAGGCGTACCACTCCATGCATGAGAATAATCGCCACAGTCCCAACATTCCCTCAAGGAAGCGGGATGTTCTCTTAAGAGTTTTTCCCAGCGTCCAAGCAATGCAAAGCCATACTTTCCCCAAAGGCCTGCAGTTTCAAGTGCTTCAAATACAAAATGCATGAAATAGGGACTTGGCGGCTTGCATGATATTTCCGCCATGATTCGATCTATGATGACAGGAATACGCGCCTTGTCCGCCAATCCAAATGAAACAGCAAGGACATTCGCATGGACGGAATGCCCTGAATTTCCAGTGTCATCGGGACAACGAAGCGGATTTCTGTTTTCAGCAATAAAAGATATGCCATCACGATAACAGGAATTGGCATTGTCATACAATTTATCATTGAATGCCTTCTTGATATCATCTGCCTGTGCGGCATAATCATGAACAATTCCAAGTTCATCGCAAAGGAATGCAGAGTTTCTTAAAGCCCTATAATAGAAGGCCGTCATGCTAGCCATGCCGCGTTCTGCTGGAGGTTTGGCATAGTTTATTCCTCCTTCAAAGAACCAGTCAATAAAGCTGTAGTCAGGGCATTTCGTCAGAAGGCCGCTTTTTCCGATAAAGGCAGAGAACCTGCCAAGCACAGCCTGTATTGCAGGAAAGATATCGTGTACCAGAACCAAATCCCCAGTGTACATATAGTAGTCCTTGACCATTTCGGTCCAAAGCAGCGCGTATGATGTATTGTGGAGATAGCCTTTTTGCTGAAGCAGCAATTTCGCGATTCTGGACAAGTCTGCACGGACTAGGCGGCATTCCCATACAGCGAGTATGATATCAAGGCCTCAATCATATAATCTCCAGGGCAGCCCAGTCCTTCTTGGTGAACAGGCGAATCAAGATGCAGCCGCATCATGCAAAGACGCATTGTTCTGTCCACCATTGCACGTATATTTTCCAGGACAGGCAAGGAACAATGAAAAGAGGCAGCTTCAGGCAATGGAAAACAACGACTGTTCATTTTCAGCGAATGCAGTTTCAATGGCGTGGCGGCATGCCCAAAGCAGGGGCCGCAATCAATTGTGACCAATCCCATTTGCATGGGAAGAGGAAGGCTAAAACGATGTGAATGCCTTCCTGGTGCGCAACTGTATTTCAATATGCCGCTGATTTGTCCAGGCACCTCATAGAATTCAACGGTTATGGTTGCCATGCCGGATGTTTCTGTTTCAAGCTCCAAATGTCCAAACACCTCATTTTGGAATCTTATCCCAAATCTTACAGGTGGACCAGGAAGAACTGTAGTCACAGCTCGGCTACAAGAGGACAGTGCCTTCAAGTCATGAATCCAGGCTTCACATTCAGGGAAAGGCAAAAAGCAATCATCAGGGAATATACAGTGCTCTTCAAGATGAGGAAGAAAATTCATGTGTTCCGGAACGATGCCTTCGGAGGATAATGGCTCTGCCAATGGCCATGCCGTATCATCAAAGTCCTCCTTGTGATATTCACCTGGGCTTTTAGCTTCGTCAAATTCAGTGGGACTGATGTAGCCTTCATTGCGAATGGCCTTCCAGCTGGCATCTGTTTCAAGCAGCAAACCACCATTTGCAAAAAGCTGCAATGCCAGGAAAAGCTCTCCAAATGAATAATCCGTGGCAGCCTCAGGATGACTTAGCACCTCTGCGACAATGACGTTCTTTCCCACTTTAAAATAGGACGTCAGGTCCCTTCTGTCATAATACCACCAGTTAGGCGCGTCTTTCTTTCCATAGTCTCCTCCAATTTCAACAGGACCGTCATCAATGAACCTACCATTTATGAAAATGCGGTATTTGCAGGCGCCAGTGTAAAATGCAAGGATTTGCTCTGGCATGCGTTCCAGGCACAATACACGCCTGAATACAAACATTGCAGGTTTACTGCCATTGGACTTGTCATAAATCGAAAAAGGAATACGCTGCCAACATTGATATTGTTTGCTGTCAGGACCTACACGGCAGGAAGCAAGCGTCATTTTGAATGTCTCCAGATGTGAACCGCCATCAATTTCCAGCTACCACAGCCAGGGAGGGAACATCGCCAATTGCAATAGTCGCCTTTTTCAAAAGTGGCGGTAGTTTACATTTTGAGCATCAAGTCTGTGCCTATGCATATTCATTCGTTCAAGGAAGTCACCGTATTCACATAGTTCAGGCTTGGTCCAAAGCTTTTCCGCCAGAGCGCATGCACGAGGGAACGCCATGTATTCCAGATGCTCCAAAGTGGCGATATATTCCGACCACAGCTGGGCCTGCCCGCCAAGGACGAAGGATTTGAAACATGGTTCTATTCCCTCTGTCGCATTGAAAGAATAGACCTTTTCCAGAGGCAGAACATCCCCGCCCGCCAAAGGCTCGCTGGCAGGATCCGCCTGATAATAGTCAAAATATGCGAAAAGCCTGCTTGCCATGATGACGCGGTTTCCCTGGCGCAGTGCATCCTTTTCGGTTCCGCGTCCTCTCCAGCTTGCAATGACAGCCCCTCTGTCCAGTCCAGGATTTAGGATTTCCTCCCACCCGATCATGTACCTTCCATTTTCACGGATGAAACTGCCGATGCTTCCAACGAAGAAATCCTGAAGTTCCTTTTCATTTCTGCAATTGTACTTCGCCATGATATATTGGGCTTCGGGAGAGATTTCCCATTCGGACTTAATTGCCTCGTCCCCACCTATATGAATGAACTTTGAAGGGAAAATCTCCATTATTTCCGCCAGCACGGATTTGGCGAAACCAATCGAGCTTTCACGAGGCGAGAGAATATGGCTGCTTATGCCCCATTCCTGACGGACCTCCACGTGATTGAGTGGAAAGTTGCCCAATTCCGGATATGCGCATATTGCGGCTGACTGATGTCCTGGCATGTCAATTTCAGGCACAATCGTGATGCCCCGCCTGTCAGCAAAAGCCACTATTTCCCTGAGTTCCTGCTGCGTGAAGAAGCCTCCGTATGGAATGCCATCGTATTTTCTTGGCCTGTTGGATTCATGTCCGATGATAGTCTGTTTTCTGATTGAGCCAATCTGCGTCAATTTTGGAAATTGTCTTATTTCCACACGCCAGCCCTGGTCATCGCTCAAGTGCAGATGGACAATGTTGAACTTATGCTGGGCAAACAGTTCAATCATGTGCATTACCTGGTGCTTGTCAAAGAAATGCCTTGCCACATCAAGCATCATACCCCGCCACCTCATGGCCGGCATATCATGAATGTGCAGGCATTGGATGGCAATTTCCCTTAACTGGCAATCAGCTGTGAATATTTCCTTTGGGAGGAGCTGCCTTAGCGTTTGAATGCCACGCAGAAGCCCCTCTCTACTGCTGGCTTTCATGACAATGCCTTCTTCATCAATAGAAAGGTCGTATTCTTCGGAGGGAAAAGTTCCGCTGCATGAGCTGTCCGATGAAATCAGTCTAATGCCCTTTGCCTCGTTTACCTTAAGTTCGGCTGGTGCTGATGCCTCTCCAATAATTGGAGCTAAGTATTCATGCAGCAGCACTGCCGCCTCCTTTGCGCCATTTCCGGAATAGAATATAGGGCATGCTTCCTTCAAAGTGAAAACACCGTCACGCAGCTCCAACAGGTCTGGCTTTGGAATGATTGAATATTTCATGTTTTTGATTACCCCTGATTATTATGCTTGTGCCCGCGTAGTGAGTATTGGCAGGCAGCGTTGCAGCTTGAAATATTGCTCGTCCTGAAATGTATTTTGTATTTCCAGGCGCATGTAGGCAACATTCCTGTGCACTTTGTCAAATATGATTTTCCTGTAGGTTGGATTTTCGGCGAGATTTCCCAATTCGCCCTGGAAAGCGCAAGTCCAGTGCTCACCATCCTGGCTTGTCATGCAGGTACAATTATGCGGTACTCCATCGTGAGTTCCATCCTGCTGCGGGAGAATGGCGATTCCCTGTATGTCAGCAACTGCCTCCATTGCAAGCATAATGCTTTGTGGCATGCCAACGGGACGGCTCTCGTATGGCTCCGTCTCGCTTTTAAGAAGGCTGGCTTCTCCTCCCTGTTTTTCAGGCACTGTATATTTGCATCCCCAGTAATATAACCAAGATGGCGCATTTTCCTCATCTGGAATTGGCGGCGTCTGGAAAAATTTCAATGGAAGCAGTTTTGATGGCGCCCTAGATGTGGTTTCCAGTTCCAACTCTCCAGTCTGGCAATCGTTTTCAAGCAGCACAAGCTCCTTGAAACCTATGGTCCTGCCTTCGCAAATTTTCCTCATGCCTGATTCTTGTTCGGCAAATATACTGTATTCCTCCACCAGCTGTCCATGATGCAGTATGTCCTCTGCCAGTTCAATGCAATTGAAACTATGCCCGCCATTCAATTTCAGGCGAAAACGCTCAATAATCCTGCCGTCATCTCTTTTTATGGAAGAAATCCTGCACATTGTCGAGCCTTTTCCATAGTCCACTGCAAATGCATCATCCAGCCAGGCACGGAATTCTTCCAGCCTTTTGACATCCGCCTCATGGAATTCTCCGTTGCAGTCAGGAGGCACATTCAGGAGCAGGACAGAATTGTGCCCCACTGAATTGAAATATGCCTGTATGAGGTAATGAAGCGAGCGAACATCAACATCGTCGGACTTGTGATAAAACCAATTCGGGCGAATCGACATGTCCACTTCTGAGGGATACCAGACGGGATTTTCGCCTAGTTGCCCGATTTCGGTGTTATTGCACCGCTGTCTGTTGAAGGCATAGTAGCTCCTGTCCAAATCCACCACAGACCATTCTGCTGGGCGTGCCTTGCCTGCCTCGTTTCCGCACCAGCGCACATCGGGTCCTATGCCTGATATTACTGCCTCTGGTTGCAGTTCACGTATCAGGGCATAGTATTTTTCCCAGCTGTAATGCTGCCGTTTACCGTTCACGGGCACACAGGCGCCATCAAACCATACCTCATGCACTGGGCCATAGCCAGTGAGCAATTCAGTCAACTGATTGAGGAAGTACTCATTATACGCGTCTGAATCATTGGCATATCTTATGTCATGCCTATCCCAAGGGGAGAGATAGACGCCGAATTTCATCCCATGCCGCCGACATGCCTCCGAAAAATCACGCACCAAATCTCCCTTGCCTTGTTTCCAAGGTGTGTTTTTGACGGAATATTCCGTGAATTTTGATGGCCAAAGGCAGAAGCCGCCATGGTGTTTACATGTCAGAATCGCCAATTTGAATCCAGCCCTTGCCAAATGTCCTACCCATTTATCAGCATCGCAGTTTTTGGGATTGAAACGAATTGGTTCCTCTGTTCCGTCACCCCACTCCTTCCCGTAGAATGTGTTAAGGGAAAAATGCACAAAGGCAACTAGTCCCATTCTCATCCATTCATATTGTCGTGATGATGGCCTTGCTTTCGTCGCCGCTTCTAGCATCTCCAAATAATCCATGACCATTATTCAATTCCTATGTAGGCTTTTCTGCAGGAGCAGTGTTAGTGTCTTCAATTTGCACGATTTTTACTTTTCAAAGACAAGTGTGCCAAAGGCATCCTTGTCCGCATGGGCTCTTGCAAAAGTTGTGTTCCACCTGGAAATATGCCTGTATCCGCCTTTTTGCTTGCGTGTACGAGCAGCATTGAAGTGCACAATGTTGTCTCCAGTGAATGGTATGGAGGCATCCAATGTGGAGAATGGCAGATACAGCGTCAATATCCAGGAATCATCCTTCTTTTCAATATGGCGAAGTGGCCCGCCTGCACGTTTGCGAGGCGTTCCAATGAAGGAATCATACATGTCATTATTGACATTGAATATGGTCTGGTATATGACATCTGGGGCATATTCAGTAAAGACCTCCAGGCAATCACCATCCCAGATAAGCTCCTTTGGGCTTATGAAAACGTTTTTCATATCTGGCTCCTGCATCACAAAACGATACAGTATTCCACATTTGTCATATGCAAACTGGACTGTTGTTGCGTGAGGCGGCTCTGGTCCATGAGAAAGATACGCATTCACAAAACCATACGGCTTGACCTTTTCCCATCCTGCATACGCTGCCTTGTCCTCAATCTTCATCATGAATGGGAATTTTGCCACTAGGCATTTTTTACTGGTGCTGGCCTCTGGTTTATGAAATTGCTCATAATCTATGAAAAACAGGCTCAATGTACGGCCATGCAAGTCAATTCGCCGCCATTCGGGACTGTCCTTCGCCACCATTGAATAAGCCTTTTCAAGGCATTCCTTGATTTTTTTGACATCATCTGGCGTTATTATCTTTGTGTACAAGTCCTTCTTTGCAATTTGCCCAGCCTCGTATTCACCAAGGTGCATGACACCGTCAAGTCCTACGGTCCTCCTGCCTTCAAACAATTCCGCAATTCCCGTGAAAATCTCGTGCATCGGCTTCCAGGCAGGACCATACATCTTCTGGCAGAAATCCAGCACACCCGCATCCACGTCATAATCGGCGTTCCACATCAGCCTGAACTCACAATACAATGTAGGCAAGGCAAATGCGTATGGCGCACCTTCAATGGCATCTACGCCGCCTGAATTGGGACCATCGCTGAAGACACCGTCCACAAGACCTTTGTTCTCCTGGAAAAATGCCTTGAGATTGTGGTAATATTGCCTGGGGAAAGGACTATAGGCTATGCCAGGCCAGTTGGGATAGACATATACATTGACTGGCTTCCCCGTTATGCGATTCCAATCACGTATCCACTTACGGGTGATATTCTTTATTCTCGGGTCATGATACAGGCTTTGCCCATACATGAGGCATATTTGAGCCTTGGTATTGTCTGGCAATACCAGATTCTCGACTGGGGAAACGTAGTTGTAATAGGCAGTGAAAAACAAGAGTGCATTCGGCTTCTCTTTTTTCAGGGCTTCCGCCGCCCTCTTTATAAACGAATCATATACGCCAGATGCCATTTCATGAAACGGGACATCCTTTCTGTATAACGGCGCACAAAATGGACATTGGCATTTGATTGCGTGGTCAGGCGGCAATACATGGTATGTGTTATTGTATTTTCCATGATTTTCAAGATATGCCTCCAATGTTCTGGGATTGCTGAAGCATGGCATGGGCGGATATGTCTTTATGGGGCATCCGTCCGCCTGCACAGCCTGCGCCATACCCAGCTCGACAGTTTTCCGCCAGTGGCCAGGCAGTATTGATGAGCCTTCGCCATGCCCGCCAGCCCTGTAGCGCAGTGCAATTTTCATTGTATCCACGTCCTTATAGCCAGGCAGGTTTCTACTGTACAGGGAGTACATTATGCGCAAGGACAGATCGGGTGCGTCCTGATATGAGATTTCCGGAAGCTCCAGCTTGTCCAAGCGGGGGATTATGGTGCCATCTGGACCTGGATAGAAGAACCTGAGACCCAGCGCACGCTCCAAAAAGTCATATACGCCAAAAATCACGCCATATTCGCCCTTATACTGTCCATGAGGGCTATTACACGGCGCTGCCCCAAGAATGCACATTCCCTTGTTTTCAACCTTTATGACAAAGCCTTCTTCCTTGGCGCCGTCGTTTGTGAAACCATGCCTGGCCGTCATGGCACTGGAGCCTATGAATATGGGATATTTTCCATCAGGTATTTGGATGTCTCCAACAATCACTGGCAATTCCACGCCCGAAACGGCTTTGAGGAATTGTCTGAATTCCATTGCTGCATATCCTGCAACTCCTGCATTGTATTCTGGCTTGTTTTTGGTGGCGGAGGGAACTGTCGCCAGCCAGGGAAACGCCAAATCCTCCGTTTTTGAAGGAATGACAATTACGCAGTCACTCTTTCCATTTTCAAACAAGGTATGTACAATTTTACTTCCATGTTTTTCAGCCTTGATGGGATTAAGAGCAGGATTATTCCAGTCAATAGGCACACCACACAGTATTCCCACAAGCACCAGCAGACAGGCCAAAGTCTTTTTCATTGCCTTTCTCCATGATCATTATTTTGAGAGATTGTAAACCATGTTGTCTTTGACGCCCATGAATTGCTGCTGTGAAAGAGCTTCCGTATGACCGTCCATAAAGCCGCCTATGGTCTTGTCGTCATGCGGGAAAGTGACATGGGTCTTCTGCTGTGTGTATGAATTCTCCTTATCCACAAAACTTACGCCATATTGAGAGAATTTGTACAGAACTGAATCCAGGCAGAAAACATGCGCGGATGGTGAGCCGATTTCAGTCTGGTTGTGGCTTCTCCAGTCAGGGCTGATTGGATTGCCATTATTGTAGTACCCTAGGTAAATATTCCAGCCCACCGCCAAATGCTCATCCTGGGGAAATGCAGCACAGGGAAACCAGGAATTGTATTTATAGCTTTCTATCGGACTGTAGTAGCTGGCAATGAAGCCGCGCCAAAACGTCTCTGTGCCAGAAGGTGCCTTGTAGTAGCACATCGGAAGCATGCCAGAATTATCATCCGCATACATGATTGAAGCCATTGATATATGCTTGTGATTGTTGGTGCAGCTTGTCTGCCTCGCCTTTGCCCGTGCCTTGCTCAAGGCAGGCAGCAGCATTGCCGCAAGCACGGCGATTATCGCGATTACCACCAGCAATTCAATTAAGGTAAAACTCATTCTTTGCGTTTTCATTGTCTCAATCCTCACCATTAATGTTTTGACATATTTCATTATCAATTAAATTTGTTGCGCATTCACTGAAACCAGCCTCATTTGAGGCTATGCAGTCTTCAAGAAATTCCCTTGCCTCCTTGGAATCCAGTTTGCATTTCAGAAGGGCACCCGCCGTGTAGAAGCATTTCAACCGCCAGTTTCTGTAGCATGTATCCAAGGGCGTCGCGGGTTTGGGTATGGGCTTCTCCAACAATGCCTTAAGAAGCCTTGCCAGCTTTGGTGCTGATTTTGAAGAGGGGAACACCATAAGATAGCTGCAAACACTTCTGAAATGGGAAAATGCTGTTTCTGGTTCAAGTTCCTTCAGGCGAAATGCGACGCCTTGGGCCGCGTATGGCTTGGACAGCCTTGACATAGTGTGCAGAATGTTGTCTATTCTGCTGGCGCAGCGTCCAGCCTGTCCCATCCCAGTATAGTTCCAGCCAGGCAAATCTTCCTTGAAGGAGACATTCTCAACTTCTTTTGCCAGTGAACCCGCGCCCATTTCATCCCCCAGTATTGCAAGAAGCTGTGCAATTCGCAAATCCTGGCTTTCTGTGAAGCGTTGCTTCAATTCCTTCAGGTAAAGTCCAGGTCTAAGCATTATTGCGGCGACACATTCATGTATGTTCTGCGCATCCATTGGCAGTGGTTTGAATACGGGAACCATATCTGCGTGCCTGTCATAGCCCTTGGGAAGAATCCCCTCCTTTACAAGCAATCTCTGCAGTTTCGCAATTTTGATTTTACGGGGCGTGGTGTTTCCACGCACGGCAAGCATTGCGGCTTTTCCAGCCGCATATCCCTGGTTGAGGACATCTGGCTGCATTCTTATGAATGGCATTGCATCCCTGTCAGCCCCGATGCCAAGACCTGTGCATATTATGTTTTCGACTTTCGCTGGCAGCAGTGCGGAATATGGAAGTTCCACATGCCTGGGTTCTCCAGAGGGCTGCAGCAACTCGAAAAATGCATTGGTCATGAATCCATGCGTATCGAACCTGCTGAAGCAGCGTGTGATGCAGTCCTTGAAGCAACGCCCGCTATATGCGTCCTCTACCTTTAGGTTGTAATCGGCAACTATCCTGCGGCGTTCACGGCTGTCGATGTTATTTTGCACATCAAAGCATGATTTATGGATTTCTGTCGCCAATTGCAGTGTCCGGGATATGTCAAGGATATTTGAATTGGATGTGAACGTGAAATCCCAGTTGCTGTTTTCCTGCCCTGGAACCAATTTCGGCACTCCTGTACCTTGAAGTGCAGGTTCCTTGTGGATAAACATGCATTTTGCCCCGGCCGCAGCTGCGACGTCACTGTTGCCTGTGGAATCAATTATGACATTGCCCCTGTGCAGACATGGTCCCTCTAGCGTCGCCGCAAGTACGCCTGTCACATTTCTTCCTTCCTTTGATACGCCAAAACATTCCTGGTGAAGGCAGACATGAACTCCTGCGTCAGTGGCAAGTTCCATAAGCGCCTTCTTACGTGCCTCCACTGCCCAGCTTCCCTGGTACGCATTGAATTTTCCGTATGAATATGCAGCTGCCAATCTGTCAATCTCCGCTGCAAATCCCACTCTATTGCCATGATAGTGGTTTGTGATTCTGCCGTTCGTGGATAAACCTCCCAGGGAAAGCTCGCGCTCCAGCAGAAGAACACGCCCCTTTTCACGTGCGGCGGCGATAGCGGCAGCTGCGCCAGATGTTCCGCCGCCAGCCACAAGCACATCATATTCCTCCCCGAATTCACGTGGTTCAAGCAAGATGCGCCTCATGCCACTTTTTCCTTTCTCCATGTGGCATTTAATTGTTTCAATGCAGGCCAAAGCACAATCACCTTCATTGCTGGAGAAGGCAAGCGCCTCGCTTTCACTGTCCCCTCCAACGAGTTTCAAACCCAGGCCATCCCAATCCCAATCGGCATCTTTAGGCACACGCAACAGCTTAAGCGGCTGCGTCAGCAAGGAAGCCAAAGCCATATCCAACAAGTTTGATGCACAAAGGCAATACGCACCGCCAGCGCCGACAAAGGCAACGCTATTTTCTTGTCTGCATATAGGCAATGCTCCGCCAATATACTGAACCCCAGCGTATGCCAGAGTGTGAAGCGCGGCTCTTTTCACTTCAGAGGGATATGGCCATTTTCCGTGCGCAGGCAATGCCTCCATTCCAGAAATTTCATGCCATGGATACCTTCCATATTCCCATCTGCCAGAAATTTCCCACAATGGAAATGGCTGCGTTCCGACAAGTATGGTCTTTTGCCCGCCATTAGCACATTCCAGCGCCTTTTCATACGCTGCAATGGAACTGCCAAAGACAGCTACGTCAAACACACCTATATTTTTAGCTTTTACGCTTTGCATAGTACCTTTCATTTGGGACATTCCAAGAGGAAATTATGAAACTACTTTCAAACAAGGTAATTATATGAAAAAAAACTTCATCCGCCATACTATTTTTTCTGCAAAAAAATGTCTTTTTCTATTAAAGTATATTTGCATGGCAGCATACGGAAACTATTTTAATGACACAAAATGGAGGTCATACGCAATGTATCAAAACAGCAATCTGCAGATCCACACAGAAAATGAAAATGTCTGTTCCATTCTACCTGTCTGCCATGTCAATGTGCTTAGGACTGGCTACATAACCAAATTCAACAATTGGAACAATGTCAATGTCTGCGAATATTTCTGGCATTTGTACTGCAATTCAGGCAGTGAAGCCAGCGGTATAAGATGCAATGGAATGGATTATCCACTTTTGGGAGAAACTTGCATGCTAATTCCGCCCTTCACACAATACAGCACTTACAACAATGGGGCAATGAATCATTTGTTCATTCATTTCACGCTGGAAGAGAACTTTTTCTTCATGCATAGAAGGCCATGCATCGTAAGACAAAATGCAGTTTTGCTAGAAGAATTGTGCAATGCCCTTGCCAGTGGGCAGCTTGGACAGCGCATTTCCTGGCTATCAACTGCCATGGTCCTTTCTGCATTTGCAGATTTGCCCGAGGCTGAATTGCAGCAAGCAGTGCCAAACGACATGGACCACAGAATTCAGCGCTCACTGGAAATCTATATGGAACAACCAATGGCAATGATTGACAATGCATACGTGGCAAGTAAAATCGGCATGTCAAAACCTAACTTTGAACGTCTTTTCAAAATTCAGACAGGCATGGCCCCACGCGCCTTCCAACGAACAAGGCAAATGCAGATGTGCGCAGACGCACTGCGGTTCACAAATGCCTCCATCAAGGAAATATCACAGGAGGCAGGATATTCGGACCGCTATAATTTCAGCAGAATATTCAAAAAATTCTACGGAATTGGACCCGCCGCATATAGGAAACAAGCACTCCTTCTATGAAAAACTTTACAAACCTATAATGCTGAATATCTCTATAAATATTATGATGAATTAACTGGAATACTTGAACAATGGCTGTATTTTATTGCACAATTCAAGAATATGGTACTTGAATTGAGTTTTGGAAAACATTTATATTTTTAGAATGCCACTTGGATTTTCTTGTAGGTAATCCAATTATACATTTGATGGCAGTGTGCCAAGTTCAACAATGCACCACAAGAATGATAAACTTGTATTTGACCTTCTTGGCAAACACACATCAATCAACTTTTCATAAGAATGGCATAACTGGAACACATTGAAGCGATTGAACAGCGACTATGGAGCACGGCAGACAGACTGCGGGCAAGCTTCTATTTTGCCGTAAATGAATTTTACAAACCGTGCTTCATCGTCAGGTACTTCTCAAAAAAGACACGCAACGCCAAATGGGGTTCTGGTGCAATAATTGCGTTTCTGGAGCGTTTGCAAGTGGAACTGCCATGATAACTTGTTTTTTCGGAAGGCAATATAAAGAAAATGCATCTTTTTTTTGATGGTCTCCATTCGACACTTGCCAATTGATGAAATCGAAGTCCTGGCGGAAAACGCGACAAGAAAGAAGGCAAAGGAATGCAATTACTTGAAAAAGGGAGGATGAAATGAGTGACATTGAAAACACACACGATTATGCCGTTTGGCTGCAAGCAATTTCAAAGTGCTATCGCCAAAGCCAAATCAAGGCTGCAGTAGCCGTTAACACCGAAATGCTGAAGTTCTATTTCGGCCTTGGCGCGGACATAGTGAGCATGGAGAAAGACCAGCCATGGGGAAGCGGATTCCTCAAGCGGCTTAGCCTCGACCTAAAAATGCAGATGCCTGAAGCCAAGTGCTTCTCCCCAAGAAATCTTCAGTATATGCGGCTTT
>JAFZZD010000838.1 GCA_017615955.1 Victivallales bacterium | reverse complement strand
TGTGGAAAATCTTGTCAACTGATTCATTGAAGGACTTGGACTTCTTAAGGTTCAATTCATATGCCCCAATATTCTTTATCTGTTCCAGCAAATGCGGTAAGTGCCTTGGATAGGAAATGATTGAATCAGTAGGAATAATTGGGACAAGAGGTATGCCTCGCCTCATGACAAACTCCAACTCTGCGCGGATTTGATTGTCCTCGTTAATGCAACAATCCAACACTCCCTCCGTCATCAGAAAGAGGACAATCCTTGATTGTCCGATTGCTTCACGAGTTTTACACAAAATATCGCTTGGGGAAATTTCAGAACAGGGGTCACCCCCGCGTTTTGCATAAGGCTCATTAAATTTGCCGTCATTTGTCTCCCCCATTTCGAAGAACACCTTTAAACCACGATCAGCCAATGCCAGCTGAAGTTTGCGCGCAATAGGCGCACCGTTGTCGTGGCGGCAGATGATAGACACATCATGAATCTTGTCATTCATAGAAGCACCTTTTTGATTTCTACATGCAGACTTTTTTGCAACTATTCAGCCCCCACCCCACGTGAGGTTCTTGGCTATTGCTTAAGATAATGGCGCAATATGGTTTTGCATACCGATGTGGACAATAAGCTGCGGTGGAGACTACTGCAAGGCGGGCAGGTCGTTGCCGACGAAGGCAGCGGCAAGTGCATTGGACACACTGATGCCGTGCTTCATGCCAGTGCTCAGATATGACATCCAGGCGGGACTGCGCGCCTTGCTCCGTGCGGAAGCAACCCGACATCTTCGTCTTCATGCAGATGTCGCCCGCCACCACCTACGAGATGCTTCAGCTCCTCAGCGTTTTCCTGACGATCAGGACCCCATGTGAGCATTCTTCAAGAGAAGCAAGCTGTCGCCCCTTGAAGCGCAGGGCATGCCTTTCCTTCCCAGTGGCTTTAATAAAACTTTTCTCCTCATTTTAAGAAGACACTATAAGCGCAACCACCGTTTGCAGACTAATACAAGTTTCCATACCCGTTCCATAACCCAAGCGATTATCCAGGCCAGTTTTAGATCCCATGGACACCATTGGACAACGAACTTCGGTTGGCGGTTAAACAGGAGTTCCCACTCAAAAACTGACAACTTATCTAACGGGCACTTGCCCACGAATTGCGGTCGAGAACAAAGTAGATTCACCCAATCACATCCTCCCAGTGTCTCCCATGGGCATCTGACCGCGAACTGTGGCTGCTCCCCAAGCAGGTTCGCCCAGTCCCCACCTTGCAGTTTTTCCCATGGGCATCTGTCCGCGAATTGCGGTTGGTATTGAAGTAGGAATACCCAGTCCTCGCCTTGTAACTTATCCCATGGGCATCTGTCTGCGAACTGGGGCTGCTCATGAAGCAGACTCACCCAGTTAGAAACAGACAACTTTGCCCATGGGCATTTGTCCGCGAATTGTGGCTGATACACAAGCAGATTCTTCCAGTCCTCGCCTTGTAACTTATCCCATGGGCACCTGTCTGCGAATTGTGGCTGCAACGGAAGCAGCCACCACGTCCAGTTCCAGCCATCCAGCTTCTCCCAGGGGCACCTGTCCGCGAATTGCGGCTGCTCCCCAAGCAGCATTGCCCAATGGTCACCATCAAGTTTCTCCCAGGGGCACCTGTCCGCAAACTGCGGCTGGGCCCCAAGCAGTTTCGCCCAGTCCCCGCTTGCCAGCGTCTCCCATGGGCACCCGTTGGCGAACTGCGGCTGTTCTCTAAGTAGGAATGCCCAGTCCTCGCCTGCCAGCGTCTCCCACGGGCACCCGTCGGCGAATTGCGGTTGCTTCCCGAGCAGGAATGTCCAGTTCTTGCTAACCAGCGTCTGCCAGGGGCACTTGTTGGCGAACTGTGGTTGCACACTAATACGGATTCTTGATTGGAAAATCATAAACAAGCATCCAGGTAACTGCAGGCGCAGATTGACGCCACGGCCGTGGCCGTGAGCGTGGCCAGCGCCTTGGCGACGCTCGCCTTGACATCCTCGATCCCGTCGTGGATCCGGT
>JAFZZD010000837.1 GCA_017615955.1 Victivallales bacterium | reverse complement strand
GACAAGGAAATAGTCCGTGCTCATGTAAGCCATAAGCATACATTCGCAACCAGCGGGATCTCCATCGTAAACCAGCTTGTCCTTTATCTCGCCTGATGAGTAGTTGTAGGTGTGGAGCAGCTTTGCCAGCATATAGCCAATAGCAACATTTATGTACAAATTCGTCAGGGAATAATGCATTTTGAACAATTCGCTGTAATTGGAATCCACATAGACAAGGCTGTAGCCGAAGTCCCTGCACAACTGGCCGCACTTGGCCAACCTGCCCTTCAACAGCTCCAGTGGCTTCTCGCCCAATTCATTGCCTCCTGTGTTGTTGAATACAAGATGAGTGGGACGTTCGCTGTACTTGGAGTTTTCCGCAGCCCAAAGGGAATGCATGGCATCCACGCCCATGGAACCGCTGGAAACTATGCCTGCCCTGCCAGATGGGATTATTGAGGAGCAATCGCCACAGACTGGTATGTCAATGCGCATGTCGCCATAGCACTCCGGGGTCTGGGCATGCATAAACCTTGCAATGCCCTCGATGTTCAGCAGCATACGCCTGCTGGCAGGCACTTTTGAGGCGATGTCAATGCCATTCCGCAGGCAGAATATGAATATCGCCATAAGCGGGCCATCGCAAAGCTCCGTCACCAGTGCGCTTTCATACTCCTTGTCATATTCGAACCAAAGCAGCTCGCCAGGCGCACCTTCGCCAGAAAGATGAATATCCAGACGGATTTTATCCTTTCCGCCGGACAATTCTATGTTTTCTATGCACAATGTTGACATCTGCAACTGCCAAGTTTCATCTCTGACTGCTCTTCACCCTACGCTCGAAGGCATTCATAACCGCCCTGTCTTCCGCCGACATCCCCTCAAGATACCGCTTGTGGGAACCCAGTTCAGCCTTTCCTCCTTTTCCTCCTTTTCCGCCTTTGCCCTCCTTGCCGCCATCATGCGAGGAGCGCTGGGACCTAGCCTCGGCAAGCAGACGCTTCTGCGTTTCCGCATCCTGCTTGAAGAAGTATTTCGCCCTGTCGAGTTCAACCATGGTCATGTTCCGCAGGAAATTCTCCTGCTGTCCAGGTGGCATGGGTCCCCTTCCCAACTGCTTGCCAAAGGAACGCTTTGACACGCTTTCCATGAACGCCCTCCTCTGCTCTTCGCCCATTTCACGGAACTGGCGGGAGGAGATGAAACGGCAGATTTCCATTTCACTGGCGTTTTCAGGCGAGGGTTCCTTCTTGCGAAGAAAGCCCATTATGAAAAACACAAGCACGCACACACCCAAGACTATGCCAATTACGGGCAGAGCCTTTTTCCAGGCAGGCTTTTCGTAGGGCCTTATGTTGGCTGGCTTATTTTTCATTTATGAACTCGACCAGGTACCTTTGCGGTATGATCTGCACATGCCTGACATAGCGGAAACCGTAGTTCACCAGCTGGGAAATGAGCAAATCCCTGTCAATGTAGTTGCCATGGTAGGGCAGATGCTCACTGTCCACAGGGCTGTTGTCAACTATCAGCAGGCGACCTCCCTTCTTCAAGGTGGCCTTGATGCTGCTTACGAAGGCATCCTTCTCCTCCGCCGCCTCGGCGTAGATGATAT
>JAFZZD010000836.1 GCA_017615955.1 Victivallales bacterium | reverse complement strand
GTCTAGGTTGCCTGTAGGTTCGTCTGCAAGGAGCAGAGTATGCAATCCGCTTTCAAGGGTGCCAGGAAGGATTGCGCGCGCTATGGCAGTGCGTTGTTGTTCCCCGCCAGACATTTCAAAGGGATAGTTGCCCTCCACATGTTCAAGTCCTAGCATTGATATGATACGCATGACTTTTTCATCTACTTCTGGCGTGCATTTTGTATTGTTCAGCAGTAGCGGAAACATGATGTTTTCACGGGCGGTCATATTTCCGATGAGGTTCATGTGCTGGAATACCATGCCTATGTTGCGTCGTCGGAAAGCAGTGCGTTTCCTGTCTTTCAACTTTGATAAATCAACTCTGCCATTGTAGAGGACTGTGCCACATGTTGGGTCCACAATCCCAGCCATTATGTTAAGCAGCGTGGATTTTCCAGAGCCGCTTACGCCGCATATTGCGATGAAGTCCCCTTGATAAATGTCCAATGACACGTTTTCCAGAGGCGTAATGTCTCCGCTGGCGTTGTGGTAGGTCATGGACACCTGGTTGAGCGATACGATTGGTCTTCCTTTCATTGGTCGTGTCTCCTTATTTTAGAATGATATACAAGGTTGCATGATGGTTTCTGGGAAGCGTGGCGGGCCCTGCCTGGGACCGTATGGCCAAGTGCAGTTACCAGGGAAAGTCCATGTTGCGGCTATATCGTGCCCATTATTGGCAGGGCCGCATGACGGGGCAAGACGCAATGGCGCCACATGCCCGTCGCAGAATGCGCTATTGGCGGTGGCGTTGGGGTGCCTGAATACATATTCCGCCAGTGTGTATCTGATTGAACCATATCCCTTGGAGATGCTCATTGCCGCACCAGAGATGACCTTGTTCTCGTTTTGATTCTGGTAGTCGGTCCACTGGCATCGTCGAGATGGTGCGGCATTAAGGGAGATGTCGTTTCTTGATTGGAAGAAACTGGCATTGCCATTTGATGTGGCGGAGGCCGAATCGGAAAGATTTACTGTACCGCCAATGGACACGTGTATGAAGGAAGAGCCGCATGGCAGCAGTCCAAGCCGTCCCATTGCCATTGTGCCTCCATCTGCGGGGCAGCGAGTGATGTCCTCAATGGCGGAATTATGCAATGAGAAATATGAAATGAAGCCATAATCGCAGTCAAGATACCGTCGTATGTCAGGGAAAAAGTCGTTGTAGTCATCTGCGTAGAGTGATGTGGCGCAGGCATATTGCTTCAAGAGGGCAGTGCAACTGGTGCTGCGGGCGTATTCCCTGGCATGTGACAACGAGGGAAGCAGAATTGCCGCCAGAAGTGCAAGTATCGCCATTACGGTAAGTAGTTCGATCAATGTAAAAGTGTGTTTCATTAGTTTCTCCATGTATTTGTTTTTTTGCCTATTCAATGGAGCAATTGCCGTGCCAATGGCATTTATGGAGCAAGGAACGAATGGAAGGGCTGATTTTGCACAACGCCAGTGCAAAGGCTGCACAATGTTTGTGCTTTATACATTGAAATTAACGGCAATAGTCTTAAATTACACCTAATTGTTTCAATTGGGATATTCAATGTGATTTATAACTATGACAAAGGTTTTTGTTTCAGGCTGCTACGACATGCTTCATTCTGGCCATGTGGCGTTCTTCGAGGAGGCCGCCACATACGGGGATTTATATGTTGGGCTTGGTTCTGACAGCACAATATGGGAGTTGAAGAACCGTAAGACCATAAACCCCGAGAATGAGAGGCTGTATATGGTCAAGGCCTTGCGTTGCGTAAAGGATGCGTGGATAAACAGTGGTTCAGGCATAATGGATTTCACCAGGGAAGTGGAGGAGTTGAAGCCTGACATCTTCTTTGTGAATACGGATGGCTTTACGCAGGCGAAGCAGGATTTTTGCGACAAGCATGGTATCAAACTGATAGTTAGCCAGCGCATTCCGCACGGCACATTGCCAGTGCGCTCAACCACTGCATTGCGCCAGGAATGCACAATACCATACAGGATAGAGCTGGGTGGCGGCTGGCTGGACCAGCACAAGGTAAATGCCTTGCATCCAGGACCCGTGCTGGTGCTTTCAATAGAGCCTGACATGGAATTCAACCACCGTTCAGGTATGGCAACGTCTTCCAGAAAGAAGGCGATTGAAATGTGGCATACCTCCATACCAGAAGGAGACCGTGTGGAACTGGCGAAAGTGCTGTTCTGCGTGGACAATCCGCCTGGGACGGTGAATGTGTCTGGCTCGCAGGACCAGTTGGGAATATTGTTGCCTGGATTCAGCAGGCTCTATTATGACGATGGCTTCTGGCCGGTGGAAATCGCCTCCAAGACGGATAACGAAACGCTGTCATTCATTGAGAATCACATCTACTTGGTGGCACTGCCATTGCGCAAAAATGGCTATGACCCGTATTACAGTTCCAACATCACCAGGGCTGGCGTACAGTGTCTTGCCGATGCGACGGATGCAATCTGGAATGCGGTGTTAGCCAAGGATGCGAAGGCCTGGGGACTTGCCACAACCGAGAGTTTCAAGGCGCAACTTGCCATGTTCCCAAGCATGGTTTCTCCGGAACTGGAGGACACTATCGCCAAATACAAGGACCAGGCGTATGGATGGAAAATATCAGGCGCAGGCGGCGGTGGCTATCTGGTGCTAATATCCGACAAACCAATTGAAAACGGCATCAGAATACGCGCATGCCGCGCCTAATTGTTATATGCATGTAATAATACTATTATTGCTATTGTGTTGCGTTTGCTGGTCGCAGACAGTGCAGCAGGACACTTGCCGCGTAGAGGTGAAGAAACTGGAATACGTCTCCAAGGTTCGCGTTCACACCATGACGGAGCAGGCCAGGAAGATAAACAATCCTGTGCGCTGGCAGCCATTGCAGTCCATTATTGCGGATGGCGCACTTGTTAAGGAAGGCGATGTGATTGCCACCTTTGTCAGCAAGGAGGCGGAATATGATTTGAATGTGCTACAATTGCGCCAGCGTGTGATTGAGACTCAGCTGTCTAGGCGTGTCTCCAATATTGACAACAAGAACCTGGACATGTCCGATCAGTTGGATGCCCTGAATGACAAGCTGGCGTCATTGGAGAGCAAACTGGAGCGGCAGAAAAGCGAGCCAACGGAGGACAGCATACGCATTGTGGAGGGGCGCCTGCGCATCGCAAAGATGAACCTGAAGGCGGCTGAACAAGACTATGCCAAGGCTCAGGACAGGTTTGCGCGTGAGATGATTTCGCGCACTGAACTGGAGAGTTATGAAAGCGACCTTAAGGACAAGCGTTCCAAGTATATCTACGCCGAGCAGGAGCTGGAGGCGACAAAGTTTCCGCCAGGGAGAACAGCCGATATTCGCAAGACGGAGATTGACATACAAGTTACCAAACTTGAAATAGAAAGGCTGGAATTTGAGACCCAGCAGCAACTGAGGATATCCGAGATACAGAAGGAAGGCGCCGTGGTCAACAAACGGCGCAATGAAAGGCGCATCAAGGAGAAGCAGGAGGACATTGACAAGATCATCGTCAAGGCGCCTGTGTCGGGATATGTGGATTTGAAGCGCTTCAACAACAACGAGATTGTCCCCGGCACCCGCATGTGGCCCAACTATGTGTTCATGGAAATGCCTGAACTGGACACCATCGGCTTCAAGGGCATCTTGCTGGAATCCCGCCGCCAGTTCCATGCTGAAGGGGACAAGGTGCAGATATACATCAATGGCAGAAAGG
>JAFZZD010000835.1 GCA_017615955.1 Victivallales bacterium | reverse complement strand
CGCGCGGATTAACGCAAGAACCGAATGGCATTCACGCGTCCTGACGCGCGGCTCCCAGCCGCGCGGATTAACACAAAAAAACAACTATGCAATTTCTATCAGACATATTCAAATACGACTTCCTCCAGCGCTCCCTGCTGGCGGCGCTTCTGGCCTCCATTGCCTGCGGCGTACTGGGGGCATACTCACTTGTGCGGCGCAACAGCTACATGACAGGCGCAGTCTCCCACTCGCTCCTAGGCGGCATTGGCCTGGCACGCTACCTGTGCGTATGCGCAGGGTTCTCCTTCGCAACTCCAATACTAGGGGCAACCATTTCGGCTGTCGTGGCCTCTGTCATAATCACTCTGCTCCCTAATCTAAAGAAAGTTCGCACAGACACTGTTTTGAGCGGGGTGTGGACAGTCAGCGTGGCACTGGGCATCTGCCTTGTGGCCGCAATACCCGGCTATGCCGAAGACCTGAACAGCTACCTGTTCGGCAATATCCTGCTCATCTCCAAAGCGGACCTGTGGTTCATGGCAGGACTGGATCTGCTCATCGTGATGACCGTTATGGCGTTCAGGACACGCTTCATTGCGTTCTGCTTCCAAAAGGAAATGCTGACGCTTCACGGCATATCACCCTTCTGGACAGAATTGCTGCTGAATCTGCTAAGCGCACTGGCAATAGTCCTGCTGGTGCAACTGGCTGGAATTGTGATGGCACTGGCGCTTTTCACACTGCCAATCGCCGCTGCCGCACACATCTGCAAGAAACTGAACTCAATCATGCTGTTGGGCGGTATTTTCTGCTTCACCTCCACTGTGCTGGGACTTGCAATAAGCTATGCTCCCGAATGGCATACGGGAGCAGTCACAATCATAGCAGCGGCTGCAATATACGTAATCACGGCTCTGATACGGAAATGAACTATGGAAAACAAGGACCTCAAGACAAAAAATGCTTTCATTGACGAAGTCACGCCATACCTGCTGGGCTTCCTGCTGGCACTGGCTGTGCTTTTCATGGTACGCTGGGGCTTTCTCTGCCCTGGCTACGAATACGAGCCAGACTGCTTCTACCATGCCCGCATCGTGGAGGAGGGGCCATCCGTATTCATGGCGAAGACATTTCCCAACTTGATAAGCTCCACATGGAACGAGCATTTCAGCGACAAGGAACTGGGTTTCCACCTCATCCTCTGGGGCGTCACACGAATTGGAAAGCTGCTGGGCGCCACAAATGAATACCCCTTCCACTACCAGGTCATGTTCTTTGATGCACTGCTGCTGGCCGCCGTGGCATACGCACTGTACCGTGGCAAGATAAAATACCCATGGCTCTACATGCTATTGCTGTCCTGCGTTTTTCCGCCAATGACATTCCGCCTTGTTTCCCTGAGGGCATATCTACTGTCCATGGTCCTTGCAACCGCACTGATAATAATGTTCATGGACGAGCGCTTCCGCGCCTGGCGCTGGCACTATCTGGCACTTTCGGGTATGGGTTTCATCGCCGCATGGTCCTACAGCTCGCCACATCTGCTTCTTTTCACGATAGTGCCATTTGCCATCGCTGATTTTCTGAAAGACCGCAGCTGGAAGGCTCTTGTTGCAATCCCAGCAGCATTTATTTTGGGCATTGTACTGGGACTTACACTACATCCTCAATTCCCGAACACATACATCATGTTCAAGGTTCAATGCATAGACGTGATTATTGAAAGTTTCCTGAAGCTAGGAAAAACGCCCTTGGGTGGCGGGGATGAATTCTACATCAATACTTTAGAGCTTATCCAAACCCACTATTATCTGTACTTGATTCTGCCGATTATAATTATCGTACTGGTAATCAAATACAAGATTTTATTCTTCGGGCAGAACTGGATTAAGAACAATATATTCAATGGTCTTCTTTTAACAACCGCACTAAACACGTTGATGTCATACAAGGTGTTCCGCTTCAGCGAATACGCCCTAATTCCCCAATGCCTGCTACTGGCATACGCAGTAAACAAGGTGCT
>JAFZZD010000007.1 GCA_017615955.1 Victivallales bacterium | reverse complement strand
TTGGCGGCGATGCTGCTGCCTGCATTGAGCAAGGCCAGGCAGAAGGCCAGGAACATCTCCTGCATGAATCTGGAGAAGCAGCAGATATTGGGCTACAGGATATATGTCGATGACAATGACGGCGTTTTGCGCTCTTCATTCATGCGGAAGAGCGGTTCAAGCTCCATAGGGCAATGGCACTTTCCAATTGCGGCAAATGTAGGTGTGAATGTAACGCAGGTTAACGCATCGAATGCGGCTGCCGAGAGCTTGTTCAGGTGCCCGTCAGAAGAGACTGGTTTTGGCAGCTATAGCAAGGGGTATTTCTATTTTTCGCATTATGCGTTGAATGCATTGCTTGTCGGCACTTACAATGACGGTTCCTCAACTGACTATAAGCCTCATACAGAGAGCGAGATAGAATCGGCCAGCAAGGCCCTGATCATAAGCGATCTTGCAAAGAAAGCGGAGGCTCACATTTTGAGTTATAGCAAGAAATACATAGCGTATCGCCATGATGGTGGGGCTGTTATTGACGAGACATCGGGTGAGGCCAGTTATAAGCAGTATGATGGCAAAATTGCCAATGGCGCATTTCTTGACGGCTCTGTTAGAACCATTTCATTTGATGATATGCGCGCAACAAATGCATTGAAGAGAGGATTACGTGGCTATGAGAAGTATTGATATGAAGTTCAGGGCAGTCTTGTTTTTACTGGCATTGTGCTGCTGCGTTTTTGCGGATGTAGTGGCGACAAAAGCGGCGAAGCCACCTGTGCTGGATGGAAACTTGAACGATGAGTGCTGGAAGAATGCGGTGTTATTCAATGCATTCCAAATCAACAACAAAGGCACAAAGGCGACACCTGGGCAGTGCCTCTTCACATTTGACACCGAATATGTTTACGTTGCCTTCAAGACTGATTTTCCCGCTGGCAAGAAGGAAGTGTCCGTTACCCACAGTAGCGGTGGCATTTTCATGGACGACAGCTTTGAAATCATGCTGGACCCCAATTGCACGAGGGACTTCTATTACCACATCGTGGTCAATGCAAAAGGTGCCGTCGCCACATACACCAGGGGGCAGGCTGGCATAGTCAACCAAGGTGCCTGGCGCAACGATGTGGTGCAGGCAAAATGCAAGGCGGATGAGACTGGCTGGACTGCCGAGGTGCGAGTGCCGCTGTGGGCACTGGACATATCGGATGCAAATGTGCGCTGGGGCTTCAATTGCGCCCGTAACATAGTCAAGCCTGATGAGGCTTCCTCGATTGCGGAAGGCGGCGCATTCCACAATGCGGGCAGATTTGCGGTCATTGAGGGCATTGACGTCAATGCCGCGAAGAAGTTCTGCTGGAA
Source organism: Victivallales bacterium (assembly GCA_017615955.1). Next base: position 827 of record JAFZZD010000007.1, on the reverse strand, counting down.
GATTGGCGAATGTGATGTGGATTTGAGAAGCAAGGACGACAAGATTCTCGCCACTGTGAAGGTGCCTGTGTCCAATCTGGCGGATGACAAGCGGGGCGCGATTGTGGGCATCTACTGGATGAACAAGGATGCTGTGGTTGGCCAGCATAAGAAATATGTATTCTCAAAGAAGGAAACTGTGAACACTGCGTTCTCTAATTTGGTGCTGCCAGGTAAGGGCGACTACAAGATACTGGTTGATGTGATTGAACCAGAGAGCAAGAAGCCCCTTTGCGGGCGCTCGTTCAAGTACAAGGCAGATGTGAAGTCGCTGGAAATCATAGTGAATCGCCCGTCGTACAGGAACGCCATATTCGCGTCCCAGAAGCTTAAGGAAGTGGAGTATATTGTTAAGTGCCAGGAAAAAGGCGAGATTGAGACAGGCATACTGGACGAGGCAGGAAAGCAGCTCTTCGTGAAGAAGCTGCAGAAGGGTGACGTGGTGCGCTGCCCTGTGGAAGGACTGCCCTTCGGCAAGATGAAGATCTATGCCAAGTATGGTGAGCAAATCGTGGATGCACCGCTGCGAAAGCTGGAGTACAAGGCAGGTGAGGTATTCTTTGACGAGCAGGGCTTCATCTGCAGGGACGGAAAGCGCTTCTGGCCAATGATGGAGTGGGGGGACAAGACCACCCCCCTGTGCAATGCCGCATACTATGTCATTCCTGGCAAGTTGTATGTGGATCCAATGCACGCATGGAGCTATCCCGAACGCAAGGAACTGAGAAAGCGCATCCTGAACGCTGATGACAAGCGTTTTCTGGAGGAGAAGATGCGCAAGGCCAAGG
>JAFZZD010000834.1 GCA_017615955.1 Victivallales bacterium | reverse complement strand
GCCGCAAAAATGGAAATCTGCGCTGCTTCAGCGCCTTTGCACACCATACGAAAATCTGTGGCAATCTGCGCAAATCTGTAGATTAATGAAATCTCCGCGCCTCCGCGTCTCTGCGCCTCTGCGTTGAAATCTCCGCGCCTCCGCGTCTCTGCGCCTCTGCGTTAAAATCTCCGCGCCTCTGCGTTGAAATTGTCTCCTTGCTATTGCCTTTTCCCGTAGATTGGCGCCAGGGCATCGTGTATTTCACGGTATCTCTGGAAGCCCTGGCGGTAGAAGGCGGCCAACTCTGGCTCTGGCTTGATTTCGCGGTCGATGTGCAGGCATTTGCGCACTGCGTCCTGGCTGTTCGCAAAGAAGCCCGCGCTAGTGGCGGCAATCAGTGCAGTTCCAAATGAGGCGTCGCCTGGTACTGGCACCTGCAAGGGCAGATTGAACACGTTGCAGACAATCTCGCTCCAAAGCCTGCCACGCGCCCCGCCGCCAATCAGGAAAAGACGCTTGACTTCCAGGCCCATCTCCTCGATTGCGCCATAGCAGTCCCGCAGCGAATAGGCGACGCCCTCAAACAAGGCCCTGATGAAATCACCCTTGGTGGAACTGATGGAAACTCCAGTGAAACTGGCGCGCAGGTTGGCATTCCAATATGGAGAGCGTTCCCCTTGCAGATATGGATGGAAGATGACGCCATTGGCGCCTGGCGCAGAGGCCTCTGCAAGTTGGTCCATCAGCGCAAATGCCTTGGTTCCAGTCTGTTCGGCCTGCAGCTTCTCCGCCTGGCAGAATGTGTCCCTGAACCAGCGCTGGCACAAGGCAGCAGCATTTGTGGCGGACACCGAATACCACATTCCAGGTATCACATGGGAATAGGTCAGGGTGGTGGGGAATGGATGCGGCTCGGCGGTCATCACATTCACATTGCCAGCCGTGGCCAGTTTCACAATGCAGTCACCTGGCTCGATGGCACCTGCTCCATAATCCTCCGCCGCTGAATCCGATGTGCCGCATACTACGACTGCGCCTTCCGGCAGACCAGTTTCGGTTGCGGCCTTTGCAGTGACTTTTCCCACCACGTCCGTGGGCTTTATCAAATCTGGCAATGCGCTGCGTTCAAGGCCAGACATTTCCACCAAATTGTCCGCCCAGTTCTGCTTCGCCATGTCGTAGAACAGCGTGCCTTGCGCCTCAATGTAGTCAGTGGCAGCATGACCCGTCACCAGATAGCGGATGTAGTCCTTCACAAAAAGCACGTGCCGAGTCTTCTTCAGCACGTCTGGTTCGTGTTTTTTTAGCCACATCATCTGCGGCAGCGTCCACGTGGGTGCTGGCCTCTGGTATGCAGTGTTGAAAATCAGGTCACCATAGTTGCGGCGCAACACGGCGCATTCCTCCGTGCTGCGCTGGTCCGTCCACATGATCGTCCTGCGCAACGGCCGCATATTCTCATCCAGCAGCACGGCATTGTGGGTGGAGCCGTCAAAGGAAATGGCCTGTATCCTGCTGAAGTCCAGGCCATTCTCACGCAGCTTGCCTAGAGAAATGCGCATCGCCTCATACCAGTCGGAGGGATTTTGTTCAGACCAGCCAGGATGCTCAAAGAATGTGGGATACTCCGTGGAGGCCTCGCCCAGCGTGGCGCCTGTTTCGGAAATGGCGGTGATCTTGCAACCGCCAGTGCCGAAATCTATGCCTAGGAATATGTTGTCACTCATGCTCATTTCACCCACGAATGCGCTGGGTCTTTGCCTGAAATCAGCCCGCGGTTTACCGCACCAGACATTGTCCACAGATAGTACATCTGGTAGCCAGGCGCACCGCACAGGGGATGATAGCCCTTTGCAATGGCGACGGTGTCATTGTTCTTCACTGTGTAGGTTTCGTCAATCAAACCATCCACGGTATAGACCTTCTGGATGCCAAAGCCCTGCACGGGATCAAAGCGGTAGAAGTAGGTCTCCTCCATGGCGATTTCCTCTGGCAGATTGTCAATGTCATGCTTGTGCGGCGGATAGCCTGACCAGTTGCCTGACGGAATCATGCCCTCGCCAATGTAGAAGTGCTCTGAATCGAACTTTTCGTCAATCATTACTGTTGCCATGCGGGTGAAGTTGTCCCGTCCGATGGGGAAAGTGCGCGTCATTTCGGGCGTAATCACCGTGGGACGGGCCGTGTCTCTGGTGGCTGGTGCCTCGTTCAATGCGAAGTCCATGTCAGTCAGCGCAGTGACAGTGTACTGTGTGCGCCTGGGCAGATACACGGTGTAGGGCTTGCCGTCAAACACATTCTTGCGCCCGCCGACCTCCGCAAAGTCAAAGTCCTTTCCCTTGACAGAGCATTTGCCGCCCAGCAGCACCAGCGCCGCCTCAAAATCGCCTGTGTCCGCAGACCAGCTTGTGCCCTGCTTGAGCTGTACTATGCTGAAACGCGTCAGCTTCATGCCGTACTGTCCAGGCTCAAACACCTTGTTGCAACCCTGGACTGGATTAAGATGCACCAAAAGATTACCCATGATTAATACTCCTCATTTGTTAATGTATTTTCAAAAACTCATCTACTTGTTTTCTGCTGGGGATGCCTGTCCTGCCACCTAGTTGCTGGCACTTGAGGGCAGATACAGCGGAGGCGAATCTCATGCACTCCATCAGGTTCTTTGTCTCAAGATAGCGCACGCCAAAGCCAGCGTGGTACACATCGCCTGCACCTGTGGTATCGACTGCGTCTATCTTGAAGGCTGGGCAATGCAGAATATTGCCATTATCCAATGCCATGGAGCCCTCCTTCCCCATGGTGACGCCTGTCACCTCAGCACCCACTTCGCCTAGCTTGCGAAGAGCCTTCTCCAGATTTTCCTCGCCAGAATACTGTCTGGCGAACAGCTCCGAAGCAATCAGTATCGTCACGTATGGCAGCAATTCACGCACACCATCGCGCAAGGTGCCAGCATCAAGCAGCACGGGGATGCCGCATTTGCGGGCCTCCTTTGCCGCTGCCAGCGCCGCAACTGGATTATGCCCATCCAAATGCAGCAACCTTGCACCACGCACCAAGTCCAAGTCCACTTCTTCGGTCTGAAGTTCCTGCAAAGTGCCTCTGGTCCAGGCAACACTGCGCTTTCCGCTGCCAGCATCAACCCAGCAGTACGCTATGGGCGAGGTCTGGCCAGTCCTGACGTGCATGCCGCCAGTGAACACCTTCTCCGCCTCAAAGTCCCGCAATATCCATTTGCCTGGCTCATCATCGCCTATCATGCCGATGAACGCGGCGCTCATGCCAAGACGCGCCGCAGCCACAGTCGCTGTCGCGGCTGGACCGCCCCCCTGCACCAGATGGCGCAGCATCTGCACCTTGTTGTCTATCGGTATCTCAGGCAGCAACGCCAGATAGTCCGTGCTGCAAAAACCAAGTCCTACAAAATCAATTTTGCCCATTG
>JAFZZD010000833.1 GCA_017615955.1 Victivallales bacterium | reverse complement strand
GCATACATGGCCTTTCCAGGTTCGGTGAAAGCCTCCTTGATGCGCTGAAGCAACATCGTTGTCTTGCCTGTGCCACGTGCTCCTAGAATGCACACCAAACGGGAGTTCCAGTCAATTTGGGAATACAAATAGCGATGAAAACTACCGTCTATGCTTTTTAAACGACGCTCCTGGCTCTCTAGAATAACCTGCACATCCAAATCATACATAATTTTGCCCCTAATTTTGTTATTTTGGGTTTGCAAACCATAAATTTCAAGTTTTTTATGGTTTTAAAACCATAAATTAGCATATATTTATTGGTTTTCAAACCAATAAGTTGCTGTCGCTACTTCAGTGACTCCACATACAGCCGGGGCTTTGCGGGGCGGAAGCAGTTGCAAATCATGCGGTTCTTCAGTGGTTCCTGCTGGTCGGAGAAATCCACTGTCCACACATCGCGGTAAATGCCGTCGCAGATGAATGTGTGTATCTCCAATACAGATGGCTTTATCCAGACCGCGTATGCGGCCACGTGATGTGGCATCACATCCGTCAACTGAAATACGGAGTATTCAAAATGGCCGAAGCCGGCCCGCAGCTGCTCATTGCCGCGAGGCGTAAGGAAAGTTAGACTACAGCAATTCTCACCGAATGACACTTCACATTGCCAAATGCCAGCAGAATTATCCTTAAAACGAAAACAGGCATTGTCATGCGTTCCCTTTGATGTGACGGCTGGCGGCTGTATTTTCAGTTTTTTGCAATAATCCAGCAATTCATCATGCGCCTCTGCGTTTTCGGGCAATGCACTAGCATTGACATACGGAAGCAACTCGTCCCAGAACACATCCAGCAATCTCTGCATATCGGTCAAGCAGGAAGTCACCGCAACGCAAAGCCCCTGCTCCTCCAAAACCAGAACCAGCTGCCCAGCGGCACCGTCACCACGATAGCCATGCTGCGAAACCCAGAAATGATAGCCGTAGCCCTGCTTCCAGTCGGGCTTCTCATTCATTGAATTGTCCGCCTGCCTGACAGTGGCCTCAGCCAGATAATCCGCTGGCAGAAGCTGCCTGCCATCCCATTGCCCATGCCGAAGCAGAAGCTGGGCGAATTTAGCCAGGTCATCGGTGGTAAGATACAAGCCCCAGCCGCCCAAGTTGGTTCCTTGAGGGCAGCATTCCCAGATGCCAGGTGATATCCGCAATGGTTCAAACAGGCGAGGCATAAGATATTCACGCACATTCTCGCCAGTCACGCGCCTTATCACGGCAGCCAGCATATAGCTTGCGCCAGAATTGTACACAAAGCGAGTGCCAGGCTCCACATCAAGCGGCGAGGCCAGAAACGCCCGCACCCAGTCCTGTTGTCCAAACATATATTTTGTGGCACAGCACAAATGCCCAGAGCGCATGGTCAGCAAATCCTTCAGCGTCACGTTGCGCATTCTGGCATCGGTGATGCAGGAATCATATTCAGGGAAAAAGGAGACAAGCCTGTCGCTGATTTTCAGCCGAGCTTCCGCCTGGGCAAGGCCAATGGCGCAGGACGTGAAGCTCTTGCTCAACGAGAAAAGCTGATGGGGCGTCTCACGTTCATAAGGGGACTTCCACCCTTCCAGAATGGAGCGTCCATGCCGCAGAATGACGATGCCATTGACATATTCCAGCTCATCCAGCTTCCTCATCATCCGAAGAAGCGCTCTTGAACTGATTCCCTCGGCCTCTGGCGTTGCCACTCCCAAAACATGCATATAATCCTATTCTCCTTACGCTATATGGAATCTACTTGAAAATACCCAAACCACCTTTGTTTCGGGAATTGTGCATACTATCCCCTCGCTTTTCAATGTTTCAAATTGAGAGGTGCTTTTTCCCAACGCTATGTTCCCCATTACATACCCTTATGGAGAACATAGCCTTTACAAAAAAACTGCATTCTGTTAAGGGATGACTGTTGCAAACCTCCAATTGAGGTAATCCAACAGCATAAAATCAATGCGGCGTTTCAAACCAATGCATCTGCGTTCCAGCCACGGAGCGAGAGCCTGCCAATATCGGTCACGTCACTCAATTTTGCCCTGAACACATATTTTTCGCCAGGTGCAATCATCCTGTAATTATCCTCCCAATAAACGCCGTAAAGCTCACAGCCAGGGAGGTCAGCCCGCACAAACACTGCAGTGTATTTGCCAGTATTCTCCACAATTGCATTCAGTGTTTTTGCGTCATTGCCGTGCTCTTCCAGAGAGATGCTGCACTCCAAAGAAGTCTTGGGAATTTGCCATACCTGGCTGAAGTCTGGGGCTCCATATAAACGCTCTTGCTCCCAAATTATATTCCCATGCTCGTCAAGAACATAATATTTCATTATCACTACACCGTATTCAGGTGAACTGTCAAGTGAGAATTCCACAGTGCCAAGCCTGGTTGTACCTTGAGGATAGTCATCTTCAAATTCATTTTGACAGATTATCCTGCCTGTAATGTCCATAGCCTGAAAAACAACCTTGGCATCATTCACACCACAACGATCGCTGACAAAATAAAGTTCGCCAGTGTAATTGCCCTTGATGCACCATGAGGCATCCTCCAGGAAGACCATTATGGGTTTATTGGAGTGGCTAATATGGTAATAGGCCATTTTCGGACGACTGTAAAAATCCAATATGCTGTATGCATTTGTGGGCCACGATTCATTGTACTGCCAAATAAAGCACCCGCTTGCCTCTGGGAAAAGTTTCCGGTAGTGCCCCATGGCATACTCCAGCTGGTCTGCCTGCACAAGCATATTCATATCGCACATCTGCCGTCTTGAGCTGACTTGCGGTTTGAAAAGTTCCAATTGCCTGGCATTTGATTTGCAATGCGAAAAATGGAATTGCCAGCTCTGACCATAGGGGCATGGTTCATTTGGTGGGATGAATCTATCAATTGATTCAAGTTCAGCCCAGCCAGGGCAGCCCAATTCGCTTGCCAAAAGGCGCCTATGGGAATTCCAGAACTCGTGTTCCTCATAATTCCATGGACCATGGTCGCGTTCGCCTGGGCGTGATTGGTCTGGAGAACAGATGTGATAAGGCATTCCTGGCGCCAATTTGCCTACCAGCTCCCCATATTTGAGATAAATCGGGTGAAAAGGGACTTCACCATAATAAAGCATTTCATTGCCGCCACAATACATTGCCATTGACACATGATTGCGCAGTTTGCGTATCACCGCCTCACCTTCCACAGCTTTTTCCGCAATATACCTTTGATCAGAGGGATACTGGCAGCAGGCATGTGGAAACTCCTGCCAAACCAGAATGCCATGGCGGTCGCAGGCGTCATAGAACTCCTCTTTCTCAATCACTCCACCGCCCCAAACTCTGAAAAGATTAAATCCCGCCTCCTTTGCAAGGCGCACTTCACGTTCATATAGCCTCGCATCAGTCCTTGAAAAAATCATATCTGCGGGTACCCAGTTCAATCCCCTGGCAAATATACTTGTTCCGTTTATGCAGAATGTCAGCGGATATGATTCATCGCAGCTGTCAGGATTGCGCAGCATTTGCAGATCCCTGAACCCAACTTGCCTACGGAATTCATCGCCTTGTAAAGTCAAAGTCAATGTATAAAGTCTCTGTTCGCCATAATTGTTCGGATACCATAATTCCGCCTCTGGAAAACAAAAATCCCACTCAAACACATTTGTCTTTCCAGCCTTAAGCTCCACGTTTCGCCTGAGTTCCAGGCTTTTTCCCGTGAAATTTCTCGGGACAAGGGTGCAAGTCAATTCCTGGGTGCAATCTTCCAATGCGGCAATTTCGGCCTCTAATCTAACAGATTTTCCTGATGTAGCAAAAGAACAGTCACGCACCCAGCAAAGCGCCGCGCCATGCAACTCCACATGGTCAAAAATCCCGGTCGGAACCAGAGTGCGCGCCCAATCCCAGCCAAAGCTCATTTGGCAAAAGTGATAATAGGCAAATTCCGATGGGGTGTCATCCAAATGATTTGGCGACGCCTTTGGCGCAGGCTCGAAAATCAAGGTCAGCACATTCTTGCCTTCTCTAAGGATTTCCTTGGAAACATCGTATGTCCATGCCTGAAACATTCCAGTCCGTTCCCCCAGATACTCATTATTCAGGAAAGCAACGGCCTTGTATCCAGCACTATGTATCTTCAAGGAAATATGCCGACATTCCCTCCACTCCCCAGGCAATGTGAATTCCTTGCGAAATGCCCACTCAAATTCTTCTGGCCAACGGCTTCGGTCTGCATTTCGCCCATAATATGGTTCATCAATTTCCTTGTTTTCCAACAGTACACTGCGGTCGCACCCAGGTACGGTCGCGGGCATGGCATCCAGCGGCGTGATATCAGCGCGGACAAAACCAGCGGAGCGTGCCGTGTCCATGAACATATTCTTCAATGTGCGGGCGGTGCGCTTGTTCGCCTCTTTCTGCGGTATAAAATACTGGGCAAGCCAGTCGCTTCCATCCAAAAACAATCTCATAATCCTCTTCCTCTGCTATCTGCCAAAGATTTCATCGATAAGCGCTGGATCCTTGCCCAGCATTTCCATATATCGGGCGAGAAGACGCCTGCTTGAACCCCATTCGGTATTGGGACTCATGCAGCTGAAATATTCGTATGTGATGATTCGCTTCACCAAGGGCGAGGCCTGGGACAACTTCATGTAGAATGTGCGGTAGTCACTTTGCCTGAAAACCCCGCTTGGCTCGCCATGTCCAGGAAATGGCCGCTGAAAACTCTCTAGATTGCACCATAATTCTATGCTGCAGGAATCAAACAGACGCCTCATCTTGGTGAACCACTCGGCATAGCCATTGTCCTGGATTTCACCATAGCTGCAGGCTGGAGCGGCTATCAAATCCTGAGGAGCGCAGTAGTCCAGCAGCCCTGCCACATAGTCATAGAAATAGCGTTTGTATATGTCCACCCACTGATCAGGTGAATAATGCGCCGAGTAATCCCCCAGCACGCCACGGATGATCGGACTCATGAAGGTCTTCTTTTCAGGGAAGGAGGCACGCATGTATTCAAGGATGCCCCTGGATATATCCAGAAAATTGAAATGCCATGGCAATGCCTCCAGACTGACATACAGACCTTTGAAACATTTGAAATGCTGGTATTTAGGTACAGTGCGGTCATAATAGCGCTTATTGTCGTCAATCTCCTTTCGCCAGTCACCGACATGCAAATTGGTGATGCCCACTGGTCCGCCGAGATAAACTTGCATATCATATTTATCGCCAAGGCGGAAAACCATGTCCAGGAGATTGTCATCCTCTGGCCAGGTGGTGGAGCGTGGATCCTCGGCAGAAAGACACACCCCATTCTGCTCGCACTCTGTCCGAATAATGAACAGATGGTCCATTCCCAGAACTTTCATCATCTGGAAATCCTGCTCCCATTCCTTCAGTCCAGCATTGATGATTCCCGTATCGGATATCAGCAGGTTCACAAAGGTGCCTGTTATTGGTTTAAGCTCGATGTTCTTAAGCATGATTCCAATTTTACCGTTCTTAAGCCAGCCACGCAATTAAGGGCGCAGCCCTATTTGGCGTCAGCATCAAATATCACAAGGGGCAGTGCTGCATTATCCCTGTTTCCTGCAAGGCCATCGTCCATGTCCAGCCAGTAAGGTGCGCTGGTAGCGGTTTTGCTGTTGTTGTCAAACACCACAAAGTCAAAGTAAAGTGGCTTGCCTGGCTCCGCATTGATTTCACTCATCGGTATCACAATCTGGTAGATGGTGTTGTTGCCTTTGCGAACCACTTCAGCCGTGGCTTGAGTATGTTGCCTTGTGTAGTATTTAACTATCTCAGTACCCTTCGCGGTCAGGCCTACACTGTAATTATGGCCACTGTTGAAAAGCGCTTCAGATGTATCCATATTCCGTACGGCAGCGGGAGGTGCAGGGGCATTGGCAAAGACAAATTGCACACTGTCTCCCCGCCAGATGTTATCCTTGGTGAATCTCTGGACATGCACTGGAT
>JAFZZD010000832.1 GCA_017615955.1 Victivallales bacterium | reverse complement strand
TTATGCGCTTCTACGCCCCCGACGCTGGCAGCATAAGCATCAATGGCGAGGACATAGCGCATTTCTCCAGGGAATCCCTGCGCAGGAACCTGGCAATTGTCCTGCAGGACACAGTCCTGTTCTCGGACAGCATCCGCGCAAACCTGGCATATGGCAATCCCAATGCCAGCGAAGAGCAGCTCAGAGCCGCAATCGAACTCAGCGGATGCAAGGACTTCATCGACGAATTCCCTGACAGGGAACACACATTCCTGACTGGCGCCGGCTCATCCCTCAGCCAGGGGCAGAGGCAGCTCCTTGCCATTGCCAGAGCATTCGTCGCAAACCCCAAGATTCTCATCTTGGACGAGGCCACGTCCAATGTGGATACACGCACGGAAAAGGCAATCCAGGAGGCAATGCGCTCCATCATGAAAGAACGCACCTGCATCGTGATTGCTCACCGCATCTCAACCATACGCAACGCGGACATGATCATAGTAATGGAGAACGGCGCCGTGGTCGAACGGGGCAGGCACGAGGACCTCCTCAGCCAACACGGGAAATACTACGAACTCTACATGACGCAATACGCCGGGCAGGAGACCTGATCTTAAACACACAAAAGAAAATTAGTATAATTCTCTTGGGTTGTTCCCGCTAGGGCAACTTGAGTGGGCGCCGCCTCGGCGCCCACATAAACACGCCAATAAACAACTATGCAAATACGAAAACAACTTACCCAAATAGCCGCTGGCCTGCGCAGGAAGGAGCTGGCGAATTCGCTGTTGCTGGCGGGATTGCTCTTTGCGCTGGCGTTCTGCGGTGCTTCGCTGCTGGTTTTGCCTGTCCGCGAGGTAAGCATTGCCATCTTCGGCCCCGCCGTTGCAATACTGTGCGCGGCAATTGCCGCAATCGGCATAGTCCGCGCCCTGTTCAAGCCTCGCAACCTGAACAAAATGGCGGCGCTCGTGGAGGAAAAACTGCCCGCATTCATGGACAGCTTCGCCACAGCCGTGGAACTTGAGGCATTGGAGCGCCCATTGCGCCCCATTGAAGAAGAGCTCATGCAGGATGTGCAGGAGAAACTTGCCAAAGAGGAAACCAGACTTGCCTCGTTCTTTCCTGGATGCCATGCCATTTCCTCGCTTTGGCGCCTAGCATTGGCGGCAATTTGCATTGTCATTGGCGCAAAGTCACCTGCCTGGCGCGACTTCCACCAGGCGTTCCAGGCCTGGCTCCACGGAGAATACGGCATTGTCATTTATGCTCCAGAGCCAGAGGTGCCAGTGCACAGCGACTATACGCTGGACAGCATCGCCATCAAGCGCGGGCCAGAAAAAGGCAACATCATTTGGAACGGCAACACCGCGCCGCTCAACAAAGACGCCAATGGCAAAATCTTCTTCACATTCTATGACGTGACAGAGGACTTTGAATTCCGCATCGAGACGCCCCGTCTGCGCAGCAAGTCGTACAAGGTCAGGGTGTATGAACCTCCCTCATGCCAAGCATTGAAAATCATCGCGCAACCGCCTGCATACACAGGTCTGCCCAAAATCGAACTTAACGAAGCTGGCAAGGTGCAATTGCTTGAAGGCGGCACGCTTGCCGCAGCAATCCAGGCGGAACCCCAAATCCAGGGCAGCCTGCATCTGCCAGGCAATAAAGCACAACCAATGGATGTTGCCGAAGGCGAATGGCACAGCACAGGGCAATGCACCGTAACTGAAAGCGGCATCTGCCGAATTGAATTGAAAGACAGGCAAGGCCACAGCAGGGAACTACCCTTCGAGCTGGAAATCACAAAGGACCTGCCACCGGAAATCACACTGCTTGAGCCAGGCGGCGATGCCTTCGTCAAGCCTGGGCAGGAACTGCGAATATCCGCGAATGTGGCGGATGATTTCGGGCTTGTGTCAGCGAAACTGGAATACTCCGTTTCGGGCGGCGAGCACAAGGTGCTTGAACTGCCCGCCCCACAAGGCAAGCGGGAGTGGGATCTCTCCACATTGTGGAAACTGGAGGAACTGAAACTCAAGGAAGGCAACATACTCGCCTGCCAATTGCTGGCGGTGGACAACAAGGAGCCACAACACAATGTGGCTCGCAGCACGCTTTTCTTCATTACAGTACGCCCTGATGAAAACAAGGCGGAGGCCGAGGGGCAGGACGGCAACAACCAGAAGGAAGTCAGCGTCTCTGACCTGGTGGCGGAGGCGAAGCGGCTCCTGCGCCTGACCTGGGACCTGCTGCCTTCAGGCAAGGACGATGACATACGGCAGTTGTCGCAGCATCTGGCAACGCTGGAGAACGAGACAAAATCCCGCCAGGAACAACTTGCGGCTATGGCAGGCGGCAATCTGGGGCAGATGGGGCAGCTTTTTGAGCAGGCTGTATCCGCGCTTCACACGGCCTCATTCATGACGGGG
>JAFZZD010000831.1 GCA_017615955.1 Victivallales bacterium | reverse complement strand
GCCCGGGCATGCCCCTGTTCGGCGGCCTTGCTCCACCATCTGACGGCCTCCTTGTAGTCTTTCTCCATACCTTTGCCATAGTAGTGGCAGTTCCCCAGATTGTACTGCGCCACGGCTAATCCCTGTTCGGCGGCCTTGCGCCACCATCTGGCGGCCTCCTCGTAGTCCTTCTCCACACCTTCGCCGTTGTAGTAGCAGACACCCAGATTGTACTGCGCCTTGGCATGCCCCTGTTCGGCGGCCTTGCGCCACCATCTGGCGGCCTCCACATAGTCTTTCCCCGCACCTTGAGCGTTGTAGAAGCATTTTCCCAAGTAGAATTGCGCATCCGCATCCCCCTGTTCGGCCGTTCTGCGGCATTTATCGACAAAAGCCTTCAGGGCATCCCTGTCGCCGTTCTCATACTTGCTCATCGCACGTGAATATTCATCGAACATAGCGAAACTGTATTCATTGCTTGGTCTGTTTTCCCCACGGTGTCCTGAAGTGAGCGACGACATTGGTTCGTGCTCTCCTCTCTGCCTGAATCTTGCCAGCGACGGCGAAAGGTTGTCCTGCATGGTGCGTGCCAGCGCGTCAATTCTTGCGAGCAGATTGTCCTTCGTGCACTGCTCCCCGAAACTGGCCAGGACTATGCCTGATTCCACGTGGACGAAGCGGATGTTTAGTTTCCACTGCTCCTCATGGCAGAAGTACGAGCCGAATATCACGTGGGTGGCCGCGGCAAGCCTGCCTGCCTTGACTGCCGTTTCCGGGGCGAACAGGCCTCTTTTGTTGCTAAGTTCAATTTCTTTGATGATCTCGTTCAGCCTGCCGCGCTCGACGTATTCGCATCCTTCTTCAAGCTGTATGTCGGACTGGAGCACATCCCTCAAGCCCTTGGCGTAGTGCGCATATTCGCCCTTGCCAGTAAGGTTTTCAAAGTCCAGGACCGCAATGCGCACACCTTGGGACGCAACGGTTTGATTTGCCAGGCATTGGCAAAGCAAACATGACAGGATAATTACACTTATGAAGAAACAACGCATTTTTAATTCAAACTCCTTGAATAACAATTCGCCATGTTCCCCGTGTGGGGAGGAAAATGAAAGCCCATAATGGAATCCATCTCAAATACCTACCCTCATGTGGAACAGAGCCTACAAAAACTCTGCGTCTCCGCGTCTCTGCGTCTCTGCGTTAAAAAGAAAGCGCCTCTGCGTTAGAGGTTTAGTAGGCGGATGGCGTTTTCCCGTGCCACCTTGTTGAACACTTCGTTTGAAATGCCGCCGCTGTCCCTAAGGTCCTTAAGCAGGTCCATCAGGCAAGTCAAGTCTGACATGTCAGGTGAAGCTATGTCTGTTCCGAACATAAGCCTGTCCTGGAATTCATTCAGGAATTTGATTGCATATTCTCTGTCTCTGGACAGTGCATTGAAACCGCTTCCTGCTGAAAGGTCGCCGTAGAGGTTTGGATATTTCCTCATCAATTGGGGGACGCGGCCTTCAATGACTTTGCCTTTGGGGTAGTCGCATCTGTCGAATTCGCTGGGATTTGCCCCGATTTCGGCCCAGAATGTCTGGGAATGACCGAAGAATTTCAGTTTGGGGAAGCGCTGCATTGTTCGTTCCAGGCATGTCAGACCCGTGTCCTCGACAACACCATAATAGTAACCGATTCTAGTGGACAGGTGGAATGTCAGCGGCAAGTCCACCACTTCCGCAGCCCTGAAAAGATTCTGCATGAAGGGACTGTCGAAGCGCATGTTGGTGGTAACTTCGCCAATGCCCTTGCATCCAAGATTCTTGTAGTAGGCCAGCATTTTCTCAAGTGGCGCATCTACCCTGTTGCACATGAAACGTGGGTCCACATTGCAGAATGGAATGAAACGGCCTTTATATTTTTCCGCCAGTTCAAGCACATCCTCGTTGCACATTGGAAGCAAGGCGCTTTCAGGACTGCATACAGGCAGTATGCAGCCCATCTCTATGCCAGTCTTGTCGTATGCCGCAATGATTTCCTCTGGCGTGGCGTAGGTGGTGTTGTCCGACCGAGTGGTGCCATACGTGCGTGGAAATCCCTTGAGCCTTCTTGTATGGACGTGTATGTCAATGAACATATTGCTATAATCCTTGAGGTAATTGCAAAACTATTGGGAATGCATGCCTTTTCCGCCGGCTAAAGCCGGCGGCTCCGAAAAGCCGGCGGCTCCGAAAAGCTGGCGGCTCCGACAATTTGCGGCTGGGCATGGTGGTTTTGAAATTGCCTTATAATCCAAGCACTCTGATTGCGTTTTCGCGGGCCACCTTGTTGAACACTGTCTCCGAAATGTCGCCGCTGTTCTTCAAATCCAGCAGGAATTCCGCCAGTGGCCTTAGAGTAGGCATGGACGGCGAGCAGATATCCGTGCCGAAGAAGAGCCTGTCCTGGAACTCATTGAGGAACTTGATTGCGTATTCCCTGTCCCGCTTCAATGCATTGCATCCGCTGCCTGCGGACAAATCACCATATAGACTGGGGTATTCGCGCATGAGCTTCGGGAGACGTCCTTCAACAACCTTGCCCTTGGGGTAGCCCATTCGTTCCGCCACAGAGGGTTTCTCGCTGATTTCCGCCCAAAATGTCTGCGAATGGCCGAAGAACTTCAGTTTCGGGAAGCGCTTCATGGTCTCCTCCAACTGCGGCAGGCCCTGGTAATCCACAATGCCGTAGGAATAGCCCACAAATGGGGACAGGTGGAATGTCAGTGGCATGTCAGTTTCTTCCGCTGCCCTGAACAGATTCTGCATCATCGGGTCAAGGAATGGCAGGTTTGCAGTGACTTCGCCTATGCCTTTGCAGCCCAGTTTCTTGTAGTAGTTGAGCATGTTTTCAAGTGGGGCGTCGCTTCTGTTGTTGATGAAGCGGGGGTCTATATTGCAGAATGGGATGAAGCGCCCATTGTATTTTTCCGCCATCTCCAGCACATCCTCGTTGCTTTGCAGGGTATGTGCGCATTCGGGGCTGCATTCAGGCAGGAGGCATGCCTTTTCGATGCCGACCTGGTCATAGCCGGCGAATAATTCCTCTGCGGTGGCATAGTTTGAGCCGTCCTCGCGCGGGTAGCCCAGCACGCGGCGTGTGTGAACATGAATGTCAATGAACATAGTTGTTTTTCTCCTTAGTTGTTATGGGGGCGCGGTTGTTCGCGCGGCCATTGGCCGCGCGTCAGGACGTGACGTTTCCATGCGGCTGTTGCCGTGCGCGGCTGGCCGCGCGTCAGGACGCGATGTTTCCATGCGGCTGTTGTTGTGCGCCAGGCTATTTGCTGAAGGACATTGGTATTGTGGTCCAGACTGGCCTGTCGGTGGCGCCGCCCAGCAGAGTTGCCTTGATCATGATCCTGTCATGCTTGTTGTATTGCTTTTCGGAAATGGCGAACTTTTTGACTTCCAGTTCTGTTGTCCAGACCAGCTGTGTGTCGTCGGTGGGCTTCAGCTGGATTTTCTGCAAGTCGTTTATGGTCAAGGGCGAGGGCAGACCGCTGTTGAACAGCCTCAAAGACACATCCTCCGCCTCTTCCTTCAGTGTGACTGTGAACACAAGCGTGTCTCCGATGGTGAAGTTGTTCTTGCCGCTCTTCTCCTTGACTTCGATCATCACATCTGGCTTCTTCACAATCTTGATCTCGTTGAAGTGCAATGTGGCGCCATACACGTAGATGAACAGATTGTCGGATTTCTGGTTCGCCTTTTCCTTTTGCCGCCCAGCGAACATGTCGAAAACATATATTCCAGGATTAAGGGAGCCTGCCTGACCCCAGACTATGCCCGCATTGTCCATTTGCAGAGTCCAGTTGTGGTAGCCCTGGTACATCTCCAGGTCTTCAATGTCTATTACCAGGTACTTGTAGTCTGGGTTGCGGGGAACATAGTGATGCGTCTTCTTGCCGCTGCCGTCCGTGGCGCAGAAGTCAAAGCCCTTCTCCGCGCGAGGGGTGATTTTAAGCCTCTTCTCGCCTGAGCCTTCAGCATTTCCAAGCCAGCCTCTGCCGACTTTGTCAGATGTTACAATGGCCTTGCCATCCTCAAGCCAGAGCGTGTTCTCGTCTGGGTTGTTCTTGATTTCCGCGAAAAGAATGCCCGCCAATGCCACCAATGCCAATAAAATGTGCTTTTTCATTGTTTTTACCCTCTGTGTTTTTATTGTGAAATTAACTCAGGACAATTTGAATTGATAAAGTCCCTGCAAAGTGCCTCCACTTCATTGCCGTTATTGCATTTCAGCGCAGCCTCCACCAATTCTTCCGCGTCATGGCGGCTGATGCTGCTGATGAGCCTGTGCACAGGTGCCAGGGACACTGGACTCATGCTCAGCTCCTGTATGCCCATGCCAAGGAGCAGCGGCGTGTATAATGCATCGCCTGCCATTTCGCCGCATACGCTGACCCATTTGCCGTTGGCAATCGCCGTGTCGATGACGTGCTTTATTAGCCTGAGCACGGCGGGGTGCGCTGGCTGGTAGAGGTATGCAATGTCCGCATTTGCCCTGTCCACCGCCAGTGAATACTGCACCAGGTCGTTGGTTCCTATGCTGAAGAAATCCACATATTCCACCAGCCTCTCCACCACCAGCGCAGCGGATGGCACCTCCACCATGCAGCCAATGTCGATGTGCTCGTTGAAAGGAAGCCCGTCGTTGCGCAGTTCTTCCTTGACTTCATCCACCAGCGCCAGAGCCTGTGTAAGTTCCTCCACTGCGCTGATCATTGGGAACATCATGCGCACCTTTCCGAATGCGGAGGCGCGGAGAATGGCGCGAATCTGTGTCTTGAACATGTCTGGGCAACGCAGTGACAGGCGTATTGCCCTGGTGCCCATGAAGGGATTGATTTCCTTGGGGGACTGAAGCTGGCTCATGAACTTGTCCCCTCCTATGTCCAGCGTCCTGAAAATCACGGAATACGGGTGCACTGCCTTGACCGTGTCTCTGTAGGCATTGAATTGTTCCTCCTCGGTCAGTTGGTGACCTGATGCGATGAACAGGAATTCCGTCCTGAAAAGACCGATGCCCACGTTGTATTTTTCCTTGACGTTCAGTGCCTCGGAGGGCAGTTCCACGTTTGCCACCAGGTAGGTCTGGTATCCGTCCCTGGTTTCGGGGAGGCGGTTGCTTGCCGTGGCATACATTTCCGACAGCTGCTGCCTCTGGCGCCTGCGCTCCTCCAGTGTATCTACGATTTCCTGGCTGGGATTGACGAATGCGATGCCTTGCTTTGCATCCATTGCGATCAATGCGTCGTCAGGAATGTCATCCAGGCTTTGCTTGACTGCGACTATTGCGGGGATGCTCAATGCGCGTGCCAGGATTGCGGTATGGGAAGTCCTGCTGCCACTGCATGTGATGAATGCCAGAGTGCATTTGGTGTCTATGTGCGCGGCCTCAGAAGGTGTCAAATCCTCTGCCAGCAGTATGCGTGGTTCGCCTGCATTTTGCGGTGCGTTATTGTTGTTCACGCCGCCCAGGTTCAGGAGCAGGCGTTTTTCCACGTCCCTGATATCGTCAGCCCTGGCCTGCATATATGGGTCTTCCATTGACTCCATGTCATTTGCGGCTTTGCGGCAGGCTTTCTCAATGGCCTTCTCAATGCATGTCAGATCTTTTCTTAGGTGTGCCTCAATGCTTGAGAGAAGTTCCTCGTCTTCCAGCAGCATGATATGAAATTCCAGGATTTCGGAGACGTCGCCGCTTCCATTGGCCTTGACATTCTCCCTGATTTCCTCCAGTTGTGTCCTGGACAAGGCGATGGACTGCCGCAGGCGCGCCAGTTCATATTCCACCTCTTCAGGCAGAATCTTGCGCTCCAGTATCGCATTTATGTTGCTGGATTTCTTGCGGCATTTCGCGATGACAATCCCCTCGCTGACGCCTATGCCTTCCAGTTTCATTGTCATTGCTGTTGGAGTCATAGGTTTTCCTCTGGATTATTGAAGAAATCCAGCAGGGCGGGGGCGGCGGCCTCCGCGTCCTTGCCTGAAATTGTGATGCCGAGTTTTGTGCCTGGCGAAGCTGAAAGCGCCACTATCTCCAGTGGGCTGTTTGCCTGCACGGTCTTTCTGCCTTTGGCCAAGGTCACATTTGCATCGTACTTTGCGACCAGGGCCGCCAGTTGCGCCGCGCTTCTTAGATGCAGACCACGCTTGTGCTTGACTACGACCTGCATTTTGACTTGGGCTGTATTGCTTTGGCTACTTGGCATAGTTGGGGAATTTTGACTGAATATTGTCAGCTGAAAAATGGGGCTGCATGCTGAGGAACGTGTCCCTGGATATGAGACCAGCGTTGAGCAGGTTCATCAGCGCCCTGTCCATGGTGATCATGCCGTCCTTTTGGGATGTCTCCATTGCCCCCAGAAGCTGGTGCGTCTTTTGCTCGCGTATCATTGCGCGGACAGCCGTGGTGCCAATCAGCACCTCGAACACCGCCACGCGGCCAGGCTGCCCGTTTCTAGGCAGGAGTCTTTGGGATATCACGGCCTCCAGTGTGGCCGCCACCTGCATTCTAACCTGGTTCTGCCTGTTGGCTGGGAACACGTCCACGATTCTGTCCACGCACTGTGTCACGTCGTTTGTGTGCAGGGTGGCGAACACGAGATGCCCCGTCTCCGCGGCGGTCAGCGCCGTCTCTATGGTCTCCAGATCGCGCATTTCGCCCACCAGTATCACGTCCGGGTCCTGCCGCAGCACATATTTCAATGCATTGGCGAAGCTAAGTGTGTCCGCATTGATTTCACGTTGCTCCACAATGGCCATCTTGTGCGGGTGCACGAATTCGATGGGGTCTTCCACTGTGATGATGTGGCAGGGGCGTGTGCGGTTCACTATGTCCAGCAACGCGGCAAGCGTGGTGGATTTTCCTGAACCAGTGGGGCCTGTCACCAATACAAGCCCCTGGCGGAGCTGTGCCAGCTTCAGCACGGACTGGGGCAAGCCCAGCTTGGAGGCGTCTGGCAGCTTGCTGGGAATCACACGCATGGCCGCCGCCACGGAGCCACGCTGGTGGAAGCCATTCACGCGGAAGCGGAATTCCTCGTTTTTGTCATTGGTTATGCCGCGCACTGCCAACGCGAAGTCCAGCTCGTGCCTTTCCTCGAACACGGCCTTCTGCGCTGAATTGAGCACGCTGTAGAGCAGTTTGCGTGTGTCGCCCGCCGTCAAGGTAGGCATGTCGAAGGCGCGGAGCATGCCGTCAATGCGCACAACTGGTGGAGAGCCAGTCGTGAGGATCAGGTCGGAGGCGCCATAGTGGAGGGCGTCTCCAAGAAGTTTCTTTATGCTGAGGCCATTGTCGGGGTCGGAGGAGTAGTTGCGGAACATGTCCACCCCGGTTTCCATGCCCTTGAACAGCAGCGCCAGCTCGTCCCTGTCCGTGGCAAAACGCAGTGCGGTTTCCATATCGACGATGCCTTCATTGCATAGATTGAATATGGACTGGCAGAAGGAGCACATTCCGTCCTGCTTGCTGGCCTTGATCACGTCATAGAGGCTGCCAATGTTTCTGTTGGCAATCATTCTCTGGACGAGTGGCGTGTTCACCAGTATCTCGAACGCAGGGGCGCGTCCATTGCCATTGGCCTTGGGGAGCAGTCTTTGCGCGATTACAGCCTTCAGCGTGTAGGACAAGTCCAGGGCGACCTGCTGGCGCTGCTCCTCCTGGAAGAAGCCGAAAATGCGCTCTATGGTCTGGGACGTGTCCTGCGTATGCATTGTGGCCGCCACCAGATGCCCTGTCATCGAGGCGGAAATGGCCGTGGATATGGTCTCGGCATCCCGTATCTCGCCAATGAATATGACGTCTGGATTCTGGCGCACCACGTGCTTCAGCGCCGTGGCAAAGTCCTTTGTGTCGCTTTGGACCTCGCGCTGGGAAATGACGCTCAACTTGTCATCATGAACAAATTCGATGGGGTCTTCTATAGTGACGATGTGCTTGCGCATGTTGCTGTTGATGTAGTCCAGCATGCAGGCAAGCGTGGTGGATTTTCCTGAACTGGTGGCGCCAGTTATCAGGATTAGGCCCCTGGGATTGTCGGCGAATTGCAGGATGGTTTCTGGTATTCCAAGCAGACTGGGCTGCAATTCGCCGGAGGAGACGCGCCGCACGTCCATTGCCATGAAGCCCCGGCGGTATGACAGGTTCACGCGTATGCGGTTTCCTATGCCGATGTCCGCCCCCAGGTCCAGGTCCTTTTCCTTGACGAGCGCATCAAGGGTGCCCTGTGGAAATTGCCTGTCGATGAAGTCCAGCAGGTCTTCCTTTGCAAGGACGGGCGCATCAGGCACAAGTTTGACTGTGCCCGACACGCGCATGGCGGGCTGCTTGCCCTCTGAAAAGAACAAGTCAGAGGCACCAAGCCCCTCCATTCCCTTGCAAAGTTCCAGTATGGTCATGATTGAAGATGGTAGTTACGTTGCCTTGTCAGTCCATATCCAGGAAGAGCTGGACGACCTTTGCAGGCGCTCCGCCATTGTTCCATTCCCAGCTTCTGGCATAGACCAGCTCGACCACTGTATGTCCCGGACGCAGTCCCCTGATTTTGATTTCGGCCCTGCCAGGTTCCCCGGTGAAGCCCCAGAAGCTCCTGCCGCCCTGGTGCTCTATGTCAATGTCCAGCAAGTAGTTGTCATATCTGGCAAACCATGTATAGCCAGTTGTAGTGTTTTCCTCAAGGTAGAAGATTACCTTGTCGCCAGGACGCAGGTTGTAGCGCATGTTAAGTGGCACTGAATCATACTTGTAGAATTCTTTCCAGCGCAGTGGAATCCATGAATGGTAGTGGGGTTTCTCAAATGGCTTTGGCAATGGATTCTTGTGGAAGCCAGGCTTGTAATCCCCTCTGCCTGGAGTCACTGGATGATGATATACACTTGAAGTGGGAGTGATTTGCTTTGGCTGCGTGACTGGCTTTGGCTGCGTGACTGGCTTAGGCTGCGTGACGGGCTTTGGCTGCGTGACAGGCTTGGTCTGCGTTTGAGGGCGGTAATCCTTTTGTGGGGTAGGAGCCGAGGGGGACTTTGTCACCGTCTTGGGCGTGTTGGGTGCGACATTTTTCGTGCTTATGTTGCTTGATGGCTTCTTAGGTGCGGGCTTGACCTTGACAGCCTCGTCTTGATTCTCATACCTCGGTGCTTCCGGTTTCTGTGGCGGCGCACTGTGCCTCACCTGTGCCAATGTGGGCAATGCAGCGCAAAGTATTAAAATTGAAGTCAGGTACTTTTTCATTTTTAGCTCCTTCTGTTTTAGGTTGTAACTTATAGTAAATGGAAACTGCGGAAAACTAATGCCATTAGTCGCATTTTCAAGGTGAAAAGACGATTTTATTGGAAATATGTCAAAAAATGGGGCCTGTCGGTTTGCAGAAAGGAAAAATAGCACTACAGTATTGCCGTTTTCCGACAGGAAGTCTGGAGTACATTTTGAGTTCGGGTGGTGGAATTGGCAGACACGTTAGGTTGAGGGCCTAATGGAGTAAAATCCGTGCGGGTTCAAGTCCCGCCCCGAATACCAAAATCAAGCCTGTTTTGAGGCTGGCAAATATCAGTAATTCCTACTTAAAAGCGCACTAAGAGATAAGTTGGTGTGCTTTTTATTTTTTATAGCGTTTCATAACAAGAAGCATGACAGTCGGAATTAGTTGGTTTAACTCATTACCAGTCAAAACTGTTCACCGTAAAATTTTGACTATTCATAAATCAAAGAGACGTTTATATTATTTGCATAACGCTATGTTTCCCAAGAGGGTAGGTATGTGCGCGGCCATTGGCCGCGCATCAGGACGTAGGATTTCCTGGCAACCTCTATATCGG